>VBHP01000114.1 GCA_005881435.1 Chloroflexota bacterium
GCACGGCACTCGCGACGCCCTCGATGCCGGCGCCGCGCCAGAGTTGCTCCACCTCACGCAGGGAGCGCTGCGCGTAGAAACGGCGGATCGAGCTCGGCAAGAAGCGCGCGACGCCCGCCCAATCGCGGGACACGATCGCACCGAGGACCGGAAGAACGAGGCGCGTGTACAGGGACCATCCGGCGCGCAGTGGCAGCGATCGCGGCATATGGAACTCGAGCGACGCGATCGCGCCGCCGGGCCGCACGACCCGCGCGAGCTCGCAAAGTGTCGCCGCAGGATCGTCGACGTAACGCAGCAGATAGGTGAAGGTCAGTCCGTCGAAACTCGCGTCCGCAAACGGCAGCCGCTCAGCACTAGCGACGACTACCCGGCCGCGACTGTCGCCGGACGCGAGCATGCCCGGCCTGGATCTCGCGCGCCACCAATCCGGTACCGGTCGCGACGTCGAGATAGCGCGCTCCGTCGCGCGGCGCGAGCGCGTCGACGAGGCGTCGCCGCCACCCGCGCTCGAGTCCGAGCGACAGCAGCGTTCCCGCGCGCTCGTACGTCGGTCCGAGCGGATCGAAGAGACGCCGCGCGAAGTCGTTCGCCGTACCCCGAGCGTAACGGACTACGCGGCGGGCGAAGCGGTGCGGCGCCGCGGTAGGAGGGACTTCGCGAAGGGCAGCAAGATCATGAGGGCCGCGAGCGCCATGAGCGCCGCGGCGATCGGGGACCCGACGAGGATCAAGGGATTGCCGCCGCTCGCAATGAGACTCTGGCGGAGCGTCCGCTCGGTCGAGTCGCCGAGCACGAGAGCGACGACAAGCGGCGCCAATGGGTACTTCATCTTGCGCAGCCAGTAGCCAACCACCCCGAACACGACGGTGACGCCGACGTCGAAGAGGCTGTTGTTGAGCGAGTATGCCCCGATGATCGAAATGATCACGATGAACGGCGTGATGATCGCGTAGGGAGTGCGCATGATCATCGCGAGAAGCGGCACCGTCGTGAGACATATCAGGAACGTGAGCAGATGGCCGAGGTAAACACTGGCGATGAGTCCCCACACGAAGTCCTTGTGCTCGACGAACAAGAGCGGACCTGGATTCAGTCCCCAGATGAAGAGGCCAGCCATGATGACCGCGGAGGTCGGCGAGCCCGGGACGCCTAGCGCGATCATCGGCACGAGTGAACCGACGGCAGCAGAGTCCGCCGCGGCTTGCGGGGCCATGATCCCGGAGATCTCGCCCTTGCCGAAGTCCGCCTTGTTCTTGGAGTACTGGCGCGCGAGTCCGTAGCCGAGGAATGAACCCGCGGTCGCGCCATGTCCCGGAAGTGAGCCAAAGAAAAAGCCGATGACCGAGATCGGCAGGATGAGGTGCAGCCGCTGACGGAGCGCACCAAAAGCCTCGCGGATGTCCTTGAAGCCGACGCGCGCGGACAGGCGTTCGACGTGGCCGATCCCTGACTCCTCGGCCGACGCCAAGATCTCACCGATGCCGAAGAGCCCGATCGTCACCGGGACGAAGCCGATGCCGGAAAGCACTTCGATGTGGCCGAAGGCGAGTCGGGGCGAGCCCGTCAGCGTGTCGAAGCCAACGGCGGCCAGGAGCAGACCAAACCCGATCATCATCACGCTCTTCAGCGGCGACTCCGCGCCGAGTCCGACGAGCGTCGTGAAGGAGAGGATGAAGACGGCGAAGAGTTCGGGCGGCCCGAACCGGATCGCGATATCCGCCAGAGGCTTCGAGAAGAAGGTGAAGAGGAGCGTAGCCAGGAGCGCTCCGACGAATGACGCCAGGAACGACGACGATAGCGCGAGCCCCGGCCGGCCCTTGCGCTTCGCCAGTGGGAAGCCATCGAAGAGCAGCACCACCGACCACGGCTCCCCGGGGATGTTGAAGAGGATCGATGTCACGACGCCGCCGAAGAGCGCGCCCCAATAAACGCCGCACAGAAGGATGACGGCGCTCGTTGCGCCGCCAGGGCCGCCCGAGGCAATGTGGACCGTTACTGGTAGGAGGATCGCGACGCCGCTCGTGCCGCCGAGTCCTGGCAACACCCCGATAACGAGGCCGAGCAGGACACCGATGAGCAGCATAAGAAGGTTGAAGGGCTGCGCCGCGGTGCCGAAGCCAGAGGCGAGATCGCCAAGGATCGACAGGAACTCGTTCATCAAAACGGGACGGCGGGATAGAGGAGGCTCTTTGGTAGAGGTACGCGGAAGCCGAGCTCAAAAGCGGCGTAGATCGCCGCGGGTAGCAGCACGGCTGCGGCGCCGGCCCAGTACCAGCGGTAACGGCCGACGGAGAGCATGAAGAATCCCATGTACGCCGCCGTCATGGCGTAGAAGCCGGTCCACGCGAGCGACGACGTGGCCACGATGACAGGAACGATGAGCGTCACCACCGCTGCGATGCTGCGCCGGTCCTTGAACACGCCCTCGCGCGGCAGGGCTGAGACGAGCGCGCGGTACGCGACCGCGCCGCCGGTAACGAAGATGAGGGCGGCGGCCCAGAACGGATAGAAGCCAGGACCGAGTCCGCCGGGAGCGGTGCCGCTCGGGTCAGGAAGTGCGCCGGCGCGCGTGTCGAACATCGCGACGGCGGCGATCAACATCAGGATCGCCGCCGTCGCTACCTCGTACTGTCGCAAGTGGCCGCTAGAGCCAGCCGTTCTTCTGCGCGATGTCCGTGTGCACCTTGGTGAGGTCCTGAACGAGTTTCTTGAAGGCGTCGCCAGAGACGAAGTTGAGGTCGAGCACGTTCTTTGCGGCGAAGTCCTTCCACTCCTGCGAGTCGTACACGCCCTTGAAAACGTCGACCCAGAACTTCTGTTGGGCAGCCGACAGCCCGGGCGCCGCCATGATCGCGCGGACAACGTAGTAGTCGTCGATCGGCAGCCCCTGCGACTTGCAGGTGGCCAGTCCCGCGAAGGGACCGGTCGTCGGGCTCTGTGGCTGGAACGTACAGAGCGGCCGGATCTCCCTCGGAGTTGCCTGATAGCCGGGGAGTCCTTCGCTCGGGTTGTTGACCGTCACCTCGATGCCCGCCTGCTGGCCGCGCAAGGCGGTCGCGACGTGCCCTCCGCCCTGGTCGTCCGGCACGTAGTTGAAGGCCTTGGTGCCGGCGACGTCCTGGATGCGGCGGAAGAGGACTTCGTCCTCCTGCTTCGATCCTGTGCCTGTGGCGATGAGCGGGCGGTTCTTCGCCTCGGCGATGAGGTCACCTGCTGTCTTCCAGGGACTCTTTTCGTTGACCCACAGGAAGAACGGATCGTTCGCGAGGTTCGCGATCGGCGTGAAATCTTCCGGCTTATACGGAAGCGCCGGCTTGGTGGTGATGAGCGTGGTCCAGAAGGAGTTGAGGGTGATCATCACGTAGTGCATGTCACCCTTCTTCTCGAACACGTACTGGAATGCGACTGCGCCGGATCCACCCGGCTTATTGACCGGATTCACCGGTTGCGGCGACAGCTTCAACTTCTCGATCACGCCCTGCATGATTCGCGCGTAGGTGTCCGAGCCGCCTCCCGGTGCCGTACTGATCACGAATTCCACCGGTCGCGTCGGCTTCTCCGCCGTGACCGCGCTCGCGCTTGCGGACGTGCTGGGGCTCGCGCTGGGAGTGGCCGTTCCGCCGCCGCACGCGGCGAGAGTGATGAGCGCAGTTGCCAGAACTGCTACGCCTCGCCTCGACAACATGGGCACCTCCTACCTTCCAGTACGGCCGGCGACCCAAAGAAGGTCATGCCGGCGCGAACCACGCCGGTTATCGTCTCGCGGTGGCCGGGCCACTCGGCTCAGCGGGGCTTTCGGCTCGACGAGAGGCTAGCGAGCAGGACCGGTCGAGGAGGAGCGTATCGCGATGCAGAAGCGTTCTCGACAGACGGCGAAGCAAAGCGGATCCAAGCCCCGCCGTGCGACCAAGCCGCGCGGGGAGAGCACGCTCGGCAAGCTCGCCCGGGTCGTCGACGCAGCCATGAAGGATGCGGACGCTGCCCGGAAGAGCGCTTTCGATCCGCAGTTCAAGCGGGAGCTCGGCAAGGACCGCCGCACCACGCTCTCTCGCTTCCGGACCGTGCAGCACGCGCTCGAAGATCGGGAGCGCATCGCCAAGGCGAAGTCGCCGAAGCCGAAGACCTAGTTGCCGGCCGGCACCGGCGCGCGGTCGAGGACGAAGTCGGCCACGGCGTCCCTGTCCTTGTCCTTGATCTCGATGATGCGGCCGTCCGCGCCCCCGGCGTAGGTCGCGATGTAGGACGTGCCCATCGGCGGATAGGCCTGCACCCGATACCGCCCCGGCGGCAGCATGATCCCGTAGTCGCCGCTCATCCGGGCCGAGCCGCCGGCGACGAAGTTGCCCGAGAGGTCATAAGCGTTCACGTAGGTGCCCTGCACCGGCAGCCCGTCGGCGTCGTGAACGCTGCCCCACAGCAGCCTGCCGCTGCGGAGCGAGGCGTCGAGCTTTAGATCGCCGCCGACGAAGATCTCGCGAGCGCTGGACGGATTCGAGCCGCCGCCGTACCAACCATTCACGACGCCGTCGCCCGCCGAGCCGATGAATTGAATCAGGAAGCTTCCACGCCGGATGGCGATCTGGTAGTCACCCTGTTTGTTCGTCGGCCGACAGATGCGTCCAGTGGGGAACTTCGTATCGATGCACACCAGCGCGTGCTCGACCGGCCTGCCGTTCGCGGAGAGGACTTTGCCGACGATGAGGTTGCCCGCGGGGAAGGTGACATCGATGCCCTCGAGATCCTGGCGCACCCGCAGCACGTCGCCGGTCAGCTCGTCCGCGCCGAAGCGCCACCAGCGCGTGATCAGTCGCGAGCCGCCCGGCGGAACGAAGAAGATCAGGTAGTCGCCGCCGGCAACGACCGCGCCGTATTTGCCGTCGGCATCGGTGCGGACGCAGGTCCAATCGATGTCCGTTTGGGTCGGGCTGTAGCACGCCTGGGCGTCTGCCACCGGGGCGCCCGACAGATCGACGGTCTTGCCGCTGACGCGGTAGCCGGCGCTGAGCTGGACAACGAGGTTGGCGACGTCGGCCTTGCGGAGGTCGAGGTATTGCGCGTAGCGCGAGCGATCGGTCTTCGGATACCACGCGCGACCTCGAGCTTGTGCAGACCGGCGATGACCCGGAGCGCGAACGCACCGTCGCCCTGACTGCGCGCGCACGTCACCGCACCACTGAAGGCGGGATGGTCGCACGCCAGCGCGGCCGCGATGGGTCGACCGTCGTCGCCGCGAATGACGCCGGAGAGGCTGAAGCGCGGTGACTCTGCGGCGGCAAGTGGCTGTGCCACCGCCACTGTGCCTGCACTCGAAGGCGACGAGGTCGGGTCGGCTGTCGTTGCGGTCGGGCGCGTGAGGTTGATCGCGGCCAACACGATCGCCACCGCCGCGGCGAGGATGAGGCCGGCACGCACCCGGCCCGGATTCTTGAGGGTCACTTCGAGGCCTCCACCGCCTAGAATGAACGCATGCGAGACCCGGAAATGCACGATGTCTTCGACGAGTTCAAGCACCAGCTTCCGGATATCGACCCCCAGGAGACCCAAGAGTGGATCGAGTCCCTCGACGAGCTGGTCCGGATCGCCGGTACCGAGCGCGCCCGTTTCGTCCTGTACAAGCTGCTGAAGCGCGCCCGGATGCTCCACGTCGGTCTCCCGCCTCTGACCCAGACCCGTTACATCAACACCATCTCGCCGGAGCAGGAACCGCCCTTCCCCGGCGACGAGGAGATGGAGCTCCGCATCCGCCGGATGATCCGGTGGAACGCCATGGCCATGGTCGTGCGGGCCAACCACGACTACCCCGGCATCGGCGGGCACCTCGCCACCTACGCCTCGACGGCCACGCTCTATGAGGTCGGCTTCAACCACTTTTTCCGCGGCAAGGACCAGGACGGCGCCGGCGACCAGGTGTACTTCCAGGGACATGCCTCGCCAGGGATCTACGCCCGCGCCTTCCTAGAGGGCCGTCTCAGTGCCGATCAGCTCGACCACTTCCGTCGTGAGGCGCTGGAGAAGGGACTCTCCTCCTACCCGCACCCGCGTCTGATGCCGGACTTCTGGGAGTTTCCAACCGTCTCGATGGGTCTTGGCCCGCTGGCCGCGATCTACCAGGCCCGCTTCAACCGCTATCTCACCGCTCGCGGGATCCGTGACACCTCCGGGTCGCGGGTGTGGGCGTTCCTTGGCGACGGCGAGTGCGACGAGCCCGAGGCGCTCGGGGCGCTGCATGTCGCCGCACGCGAGGGCCTGGACAACTTGATCTTCGTCGTCAACTGCAACCTGCAGCGCCTCGATGGACCGGTGCGCGGGAACGGCAAGATCATCCAGGAGCTCGAGGCGGTGTTCCGCGGCTCGGGCTGGAATGTGATCAAGGTCATCTGGGCTCGCGACTGGGACGATCTCCTCGCGCGCGACGTCGACGGCGTGCTGGTGAACAAGATGAACGAGACGCTGGACGGCGAGTACCAGCGCCTGTCCGTGGCCGACGGCGCGTACGTGCGCGAGCACTTCTTCGGACCGGACCCGCGCCTGCGCAAGCTCGTCGAGCACATGAGCGACGAGCAGATCGCCTCGCTACGCCGAGGCGGCCACGACTATCGCAAGGTGTTCGCCGCATACGAGGCCGCGACGAAAAACACCGGCGCACCGACGGTGATCCTGGCCAAGACGGTGAAGGGCTGGACGCTCGGACCGTCGGTCGAAGCCCGGAACATCACGCATCAGGCCAAGAAGATGTCGATCGACGATCTGAAGTATTTCCGCGATCGGCTGCAACTGCCCATCCCCGACGCCGATCTGGCCGAGGTCCCCTACTACCACCCCGGCGACATGGACGAAGCCATCCGGTACATGAAGTGGCGCCGCGAGACGCTGGGCGGGTTCCTGCCGAAGCGCGTGGTGCGGCGGCCGACCCTCGACGCGCCGCAGGCCAAGGCTTTCGACGAGTTCGCCAGCGGCAGCGGCAAGATGGAAGTCTCCACAACGATGGTCTTCACACGGCTGCTGCGAAACCTGACCAAGGACGCAAAGGTCGGAAGGCGGATCGTCCCGATCATTCCCGACGAGGCCCGCACCTTCGGCATGGACCCGCTGTTCAAGGAGATCGGGATCTACTCGCCGCTGGGCCAGCGCTACGAGCCCGTCGATGCCGAGACGCTGCTTCCGTATCGCGAGGCCAAGGACGGCCAGCTCATCGAGGAGGGCATCACCGAGGCTGGGGCGACGGCGACGATGACCGCCGCCGGCACGAGCTACGCCGTGCACGGCGAGCCGATGATCCCCTTCTACATCTTCTATTCGATGTTCGGCATCCAGCGGACCGCCGATCTGTGGTGGGCCTTCGGGGATTCGCGCGGCCGTGGGTTCTTCCTGGGGGCGACGGCCGGTCGCACGACCCTGAACGGCGAAGGCCTGCAGCACGAGGACGGACATTCCCTGCTGATGACGAGCGTGATCCCGAACATCATGGTCTACGACCCGACCTTCGCGTACGAGGTCGCGCCGGTGCGCGAGGGCGTGCGTCGCATGTACGAAAAGGGCGAGGACATCTTCTACTACCTCACCCTGTACAACGAGAACTACGCCATGCCGGCCATGCCGCAGGGAGCCGAGGACGGCATCCTGCGCGGCCTCTATCTCTTCCGACCGGCGCGCGAGCGCCGCAAATTGCGTGCGACGCTGCTTGGCTCGGGCTCGATCCTGCGGCAGGCGCTCCGCGCGCAGGAGCTGCTAGAGCAGTACGACATCGCGGCCGACGTCTGGAGCGCGACCAGCTACCAGCAGCTGCGCAACGACGCTCTCGAGGTCGAACGTTGGAACCGGCTGCATCCCGACCAGGAGCCGCGCTTCCCGGTCGTGGCGAAGCTGCTTCGCGGCCGGGGGCCGATCATCGCCGCGAGCGACTTTATGAAAGCGTGGCCGGACCAGATCGCGCGCTGGTCGCCCGACCCGTTCGTGCCGCTGGGCACCGACGGGTTCGGGCGGAGCGACACGCGCGAGGCGCTGCGCCGCCACTTCGAGGTCGACGCCGAGCACATCGCCGTGGCCACGCTGTCATCGCTCTCGACGATGGAGCAGCTCGCGCCCTCCGTGGCGAAGTCGGCGATCGAGCACTTCGGGATCGATCCCGACACCGTCGATCCACGCCTTGCCTGATGGCGCCGCGCCGCTGAACAAGGGCGACATCCTGGCGCAGGTCGACGTCGGCTGGCGCGAGCTCCGCGAAGGCATCCGCCATCTCGGCCGTGGCGGAATGCGCGAGCGCACTCCCACAGGCTGGACCTACAAGGACCTGATCGCGCACCTCGCCGCCTGGGAAGAGGAGGCGGCGCGGCGGCTGCGCGCCCTCGCGACTGGCGGCGCCGTCCCGGTCTTCGGCAGCGACGCCGAGATCGACGCCTTCAACGCCCGCGCCGTCGAGGAGCGTAGCCTCGTCGGCGCCGAAGCGATCGTCGATGAGCTCGAGGCAGCGCATCGGCAGCTGGTGAAGATCGTGGCGGACCTGTCCGAGGAGATCGTCGCGGATACGCGCGCGCAGCGCTGGATCGGTGGCAACACCTTCGGTCACTACGCCGAGCACCGCGACGAGCTCCGCGCATTTACCTCGCGTTGACGTTTCTGTAACCGCTGCGCGACGCGCGGACACATCGCTCTGCGCACACTCCTCGTACCTACGCGCAGACGCGTCTCGGAGGTGGGAGAGGTGCGCTTCATGGGGGCAAGAGCCCTGTCGCTTGCGCTCGTCCTGGCGATTTCGTCGCTGTTCTTGGCCACGCCGGCGTTTGCCGGCGCCAACTGGTGCGAAGGCGACCCCGTGTTCTCGGTCGGCGGCAACGTCATCGATGTCTCGACATCGTTCGGTGCGGAAAATCTCAAGTCAGCGGGCGCGCTCTGGTTCGAGCTCCAGGTCCCGTCGAACGCGATCTTGCCGGTGGTGCTCTCGCTCAACGGGTCGGTTCCGGTCCATGGCAAGATCTCGCGGTCGCTGCCTGCCTATCACGGTCTCTTCAGCATGCCGGCCGTACTTCGGGTCTCGATGGACACGTCCAGCACCTTCACCACGTACACCCGGATCACCGGAGTGACTGCGTGGGGCTGGCGCGTAACGCTGATGAACGCCGTTGCCGGCTCGTCGACGACCGCACAGCAGTACCGCTTCTACCTGCCGCTGTACTAGACCATGGGCAGACTGCGACCGGTGCTCCGGCTCTACGTCACCGGCGTCATCGCGGCGGGCGCGGCGGCGCTCGCTGTCGCATATGCGATGGCGACGGTGCCGACGCGCGAGGACGTCGTCCTCGCGGCGGTCCTGCTGCTCATCGCCACGGTCGCACAGATCTTTCCGCTGCACCTCTCGGTGAAGGTGAAGGTAACGGCCGAGGACACGGCGACCTATGCCGCAGCGCTGTTGCTCAATCCCTTCCTTGCCATCGGCGTCGCCGCATCCGCCAAGCTCTTGGGACTCCGTTTCCGAAACACGCGAACGACTTGGTACAACCGCGCCTTCAACACGGCCACCGCGGTGCTGGAGACCGGCGCCGCGGGCATGGTGTTCCTCCTGTTGGACGGCGGCGTGCCGAGCCTGTCGCGGCCGATGCCGCTCATCGCGGCGGCGATAGCGAAATATCTGGTCAACACGGCGCTCGTGACCGCAGCCGTCGACCTGCAGCTGAAGCGCCCGCCCCTGTCATCGTGGTGGGCGGCGCAGCGACGCGAAATGCGCCAGTCGGCGGCGCTCTACTTCCTCGGGGGCCTTGCGGCCACGAACGCGCAAGGGCAGCCGTGGATCTTTTTCCTCTTTGCCGTCCCGATGGCGCTCGTGTTCCTCACCACGCGGGAGACCGCGCGACTGCGCGAGCAGACGCGCTCGGTCGTCCTCGAGCTCGCAGACCTAATCGACCTACGCGATCCATACACGCACGGCCACTCGCAGCGGGTCGCGACGATGGCCGAGCGACTGGCGCGCAGGCTGAAGCTTGATGCGGTGCAGATCGAGCTCGTGCGTGACGCGGCGCGCGTCCACGACATCGGCAAGATCGGCACGAACGACCTCGTGCTGCTGAAGCCGGCCGCGCTGACGGCGGAGGAGAAGACCGAGATGGAGCGACACGCCGAGCTCGGGCATCGCCTGCTACGACGGCTGCCGGAGTTCTGGCAGGGCGCTGAGTTCGTCCTGTCGCACCACGAGCGGGTCGACGGTCGGGGCTATCCCCGAGGCCTCGTCGGCAATGAGGTGCCGATAGAGGTGTCGGTCATTGCCGTCGCCGACACCTATGACGCGATGACGACCGACCGTCCGTACCGACGGGCGCTGCCGTGGGAGTACGTGCGCGCCGAGCTTCTGCGCGAGCGCGGTCGCCAGTGGCACGAGATCGCCGTCGACGCGTTCGTGGCCATGATCGATGAGGAGCGAGGGGTCGCGGCGCAACGTAGAGTCCCCGCCGATGGCCGAGCAGAGCCTGCAGGAGCGCTACGCGGCGCGTAGCACCTGCTATGGCTGCGGCCCGGCGAACACGAGAGGCTTACGCATCCGGAGCTTCCCAGCCGGCGACGAGATCGTCGCGGAGTGGCAGGCGCAGCCATATCAGGAGGCCTTCCCCGGCGCGCTGAACGGCGGCGTCATCGGCACCCTGCTGGATTGCCATATGAACTGGGCCGCGGCGTACCACCTGATGCGCCGGGACTCGCTCGATCATCCGCCGGCGACCGTGACCGCAGAATACGCGATCCGCATGCTTCGGCCGACGCCGACAGACAAGCCGGTGCGCCTCAGCGCTCGTGTCGTCGAAGATCATCCCGATCGCGCCATCGTCGAGGGTCGTGTCGACGTCGATGGTGTCGTCTGCGCGACCTCGCGCGGCACCTTCGTCGCGGTGAAGCCGGAGCATCCGGCGTATCACCGCTGGTGAGCTCAGGCGGTGACCAGCAGCTCCCCGACCTTCTTGAGATCGGCGACGAAATGCCCGCGCTGCTCCTCGCGAGCGCGCTCGTCGGGAGCGCGCAGTATCGCCGAGGGATGGATCGTCACCAGGATGTGCGGCGCGAGCTCCGATGGTATGAGCTTGCCGCGCTCCTCGTTGATGCGAACGGTCCGTCCGAAGACCGCCTGGGCAGCAGTGGCTCCGAGGCACACGATCACCTGGGGTTTCAACATGGCCACCTCGCCGCGGAGCCAATGCAGGCAAGCGGCGATCTCACGCGCGTTCGGCTTGGCGTGGATGCGACGCTTGCCACGCGGCTCCCACTTGAAGTGCTTGACGGCATTGGTGACCCAGACCTCGTCACGGTCGATGCCGGCCTCTTCGAGGGCCTCGTCGAGCATGCGGCCAGCGGGTCCGACGAAGGGCTTACCGGCGCGGTCCTCGTAGTCGCCGGGCTGCTCGCCGACGAGCATGACCTTCGCGTGAGCCGACCCCTCGCCAAAGACGGTCTGCGTTCCGAGCTTCCAGAGATCGCAGGCCCTGCAATGCGCCGCCGCCTCGCGCAGCTTGGGCAGGGTGACGCGACCCTCTAGGCGCGGATAGGCGGATTCGTCCGGCGGTTCGGCTTTCGGCACGGTCGCGCGAGCGCGCACAGGGCATGCCAGCTCTACCTAGATGTCACTAGTGAAGGGCAGGGCGGCTGGTCCGATGCTGAGAAGCTGTGCGTCTCACGAGCGCGCTGCTCCCGCTCCTACTCCTCCTCGCCGCCTGCGGCTCGCCGATGCACAAGACGGCCTACGCGGACAAATGCGTTCCAGACTGGTCGCTCGTCGCCGCGAGCGATAACGGTCGCTTCGTCGCGGTGCGCTCGGCGGACCCGTCGGTCGACCCGAACGACGTCTGGCTCGACCGCGACACCTGCGCCGAGTTCAGGTAGCGCGCCGGCTCAGTTGCCGGCACGCGCGCGCGAGCGCGCATGGGACTGACCAGGCTGCTCCAGGGCGGCCAGCAGCTGGCGCGAGCTTCGCGCGATCTCGGCCACGGCAGCGTCGAACGCCGCGGTGTTGCGCTGCGATGGGGCCCGATAACCGGAAACCTTTCGAACGAACTGGAGCGCGGCGGCTTGGATTTCGTCCTCGCTGGCGAGACCTTCGGCCCGGCGGAGCGTCTTGATGCTTCGGCACATGCACAGAACTCTATCGAGTTTGTCCGACTCTTAGGCAGGTCTCATCGCCGTCTTATCCATTCGCGGGACAGTGGAGTCGCGCCTTCGTCGAAGGCGTACGAAATCACAAGGAGGTACAGGAGTGGTTTTGGCGCGGAAGAATATTCTCGCCCTGCTCGTCGGCGGCTCGATGCTCGCGGGCGTCGCAGTTGGCGCGATCGCGTTTGGCGCGGGTGCCGGACGGGCACTCGCCGCCACCAATCCGGCGGCATCGGCGAGCCCCGGCACCCGAACGTTCACACCGAACGAGGATCCCGCCCACGAAGCCGGCGAGAGCGCCGAGCGTGAAGCGCAGGAGGACGCGGGCCAGGTGCCCACCGTCAAGGGCGCGTCGCGCAACGGCGGAGCTGGTGGCGCATTCAAGCCGAATGAGGATCCGGCGCACGAGGCCGGCGAAAGCGCGGCTCGAGAGGCGCAGGAGGACGCGGGACAGACCCCCACCGCCCCGTAGCTCGCTCGACGCTCAGGTCGCGATAACAGAAGGACGCGCCAAAAGGCGCGTCCTTCGCGTCTCGGTGAGCACCTGCCTGAACTCTTAGCCGTCCTCCCGATCCGGGTTGTCGAGCTGGAAGAAATTGCTTTCCTTGCCGTCCTTGGTGTGCTCCTGATAGATGAATGTGAGGTTGCGGGCGTCGAACGTTTTGAACCACTCGTCCCACGAAACGTGCTTCAGTTCTTGACCGCCGTACCCAGGGAAGTCGAAGCGCAAGACGCCGAGGTGACCGTCGTGCTCGGTACCGGGGACGGCGGCCGGTTTCGCGCCACGCTCCTCAGCCCACCGCTTGATGACCTCGTGATTCCTCGTCGCGAGCGTCTGACCCGGATGTTCCTCGTGCTCGTCAAGCGATTCGATCCGCTTTGCGTATTGCAAACTTCTGGAAGCCATCCCTCACCTCCTCGGCGTAAGTCGCGCAGTCGGCGTGCCAAAGCGGATGGCTATGTGTTGCGCGCTCAGCTCGCGCGTGGCTTCGCCGCTGGCCGCGGCGAGGTCTTCGGTGCATAGCTCGGCGTCCCCAGCTGCTCGAGGAGTCCTCGGTCATCCCAGTAGTCCCAGTCCTCGATGATCTTGCCGTCGGCGATCCGGATCAGGTCCACCCCGGACCAGGACACGCGCGTCCCGGTCGGCGGAATGGTGAAGAGCTTGTGGCGCCATACGCCGAGATGCGTTCCGACTCCGCTCGCGCGGACGATGACTCGGTCATCCACGTCGATGATCTCTTCAACTGTGTACCTCATATCGGGAAATATTTCGTGCAAGCCGGAGAGCCACGCCTTCAACGCTGCAGGCCCAGAGGCCATCAGTCGATCGCCACGTCGTGCGCGGTAGTCGGGATGGATGATGTCGTCGAGCGCGTTGAACTCACTGTTGTTCCAGACGGCCACATACCTGAGCGCGAGCGCTTTGTTGTAGTCAGACATCTCGCCTGCCGTACGCGGCGTCAGGCGCCTTCGCTCTGGATCACGTAGATGTCTCCGGTGCCCATGATCCGAAGCGGCGTGTAGCTAGGAGTGACGACCCACCGATCCTCGCTGCCCACGATTCGTTTCGGCTTCAGGTCCGGTAGGCCACCGGGGTAGTTCTGGCTTGCGAGCGTCGCGAAGTCGCTGGGCAGCGCCTGGGCGTAGCGTTCGACGATCGAACGATTGTCATGCGTGGACATGAGCTCCTCCCCCGCGGTTGCAGCCGGAGCATAGGTTGTCAGCGCGCGCTTTCGCGCACGATGATCCGCGACTTATCGCGCCTAGACTGACGCGATGCCCGAC
>VBHP01000080.1 GCA_005881435.1 Chloroflexota bacterium
GCTGGTCTTCGCGGTCGTGTCCGCCGGCGTCTTCTTGGTGGCGCGAGCGCTGATCCAGATCGCCTCGCTGGTGTACAACGCTTACGAGAAGCGGATCGACAGCCGCACCGCAACACGGGAGAGCGCGCTGCTCGCGATCGGCAGCATCGTGGCCCTGCTCGCGACGGCGCTCGTGGCCGCGACCGCGATCCTGGTGATCCTCGCGTAGTTGTTGCAGGGAAATACATTCTGACTCGCCGGGACTCAAATCCGCGCGCGCGGCTGGCGCGCTCCAGCTCGTGCCCGTTTGTCTCATAGGGTGATGGCGCTAACCTTTAGTAGCGAGGAATCTCGCTCTAGTTGTCTTTACTTGGCCGGGAACACCTGTTCTGCCCTACATCGATTCGGGGGCACTGATCCCAAGTAGACCGAGCGTTTGACGCAGCGTGACCTGGACCGCTTTCATCAGCAGCAGCCGCGCCTTGGTGCGCTCGACATCGTCTGACACGACGCGGTTGAACTTGTAGAAGTTGTGCAGATCACCGGCGAGCTCCACGGCGTACTGGGTCAGCAGATGCACGCCGTGATGGCGGCCGGCTTCCAGCACGAGGTCCGGAAAGCGCAGGCAGTGCTTCACTAGCTCCTGCTCGGCGGGTTCGGTCAGGAGCCCGGCGTCCGCACCCTCCACGCCTGCGCCTCGCTCGGCCGCGGTCCGGAAGATCGAGGCGATGCGTGCGTGCGCGTACTGGACGTAATAGACCGGGTTCTCGTTGGACTGCTGCTTTGCCAGCTCGAAGTCGAAGTCGAGCTGTGAGTCTGCGGAGCGCTGCAGCAGGAAGAAGCGAGTCGGGTCCTTGCCAACGGCGTCGAGGACATCTTCGAGCGTGATGAACTGGCCGCGCCGGCGGCTCATCCCGAGGATCACGTCCTCGTGCAGGAAACGGACGAACTGGTACAGCACGACCTCGAAACGGTCCTCCAGGCCGAGCGCGCGCATCGCCGCCCGCATCTGGATCAGGTGGTAGTGGGTGTTGGCGCCCCAGATGTCGATCTTGCGATCCAGGCCGCGCTCGGTGAGGCACAGCCGGTGATACGCGATGTCCTTTCCGAAGTACGTCGGCTCGCCGCTGGAGCGAACGATCACCCATCCCTCTTTGTCCTCGATCTCATCGGGCGCGTCGAACCACACCGCTCCGTCCTTCTCGTAGACCTTGCCGCGCTCCCGCAGCGCCTTCACCGTGTCCTCGAAATAGCCGGAGCGCATCATCTCCGCCTGCGAGAACCAGCTGTCGAAACGGATCCCGAACTTCTCGCACACGCGCTGGTCCTCGCTGACCACCCACTCCACGCCGAGCGGCGCGAAGATCCGCGCCTGCTCCTCAAGCGACAGTTCACGGAAGCGCTCGCCCTCGCGCGCCAAGATCGTGCGCGCGATATCCGTGACGTACTCGCCCTGATATCCCTCCGCCGGCAGCGTCGCGTCCTCGCCCAGGAGCTGGCGGTACCGGACCGCGATGGACTGTCCGAACATGTCGAACTGCGTGCCGCTGTCCTCGACGTAGAACTCGCGGGTCACATCGGCGCCGAGGAAGGCGAGCACGCTCCCGAGCGTGTCCCCGAGCGGGCCGCCGCGCGCGTTGGCGAGATGCAGCGGTCCGGTCGGATTCGCCGAAATGAACTCGACCTGGATCCGCTGGCCCGCAAGGACATCGGCGCGTCCATACCGATCGGCCGCACGACCGATCTCGTCGGCCTGACGGGCGACCCACTCCGGCCGCAGCCTCAGATTGATGAAGCCTTTGCCCGCGACCTCGGCGCCGGCGATGACATCGTCCGGCGGCAACCGGCTGACGGTCGCTTCAGCGATCTGCTGCGGTGATCGGCGCAGCGTCCGCGCCGATCGCATCGCCACATTCGTGGCGTAGTCGCCGTGGTCGGGATTCGCCGGACGCTCGATCTCGATGATCCCGGGCTCGCCCTGCCAGCCCTCCTCATGGATCGCACGCGCGACGGCCGCGGCAACGCGCGCCGACAGGATCTGGGAGACGGTGGGCATGCCGCGAGACTAGCGGAGGCTCGCGCGGGCTATCGGCGACCGAAGGAGAACGCGAAGAACGCGATGGCGACGATGTAGCAGCCGACGAGCGTCAACAGGTTCAGGGTGAATCCATCCGGACCGAGTGCCGCGCGCACCGCACCGGACACGAGCGCACCGGCTCCACTGGCGAGCGACCACGTCGTTGTCACCAGCGCCTGCGCCGCCGACCGCTCGGCGGCGGCGAAGGCCGAGATCGTGAACGCGTCCATCGTCGGCACCGCGGCCGTCATCAACACGCCGCGGCCGAGCAGGGCGAGGATCGCGATTACACCACTCGGGGCGAAGGCCCCGACCAGAGCGAAGGGAAGCGACGCGGTCCAGAACGCGGTCAACGACCGTACCGATCCGAGCCGAGGTGAGACGCGCGTGTGCACCAGCCCGCCGAGTCCGCCGGCGACGTTGACGAGCCCGAGCGCCAGACCGACCGCGGCGAAGCCAAAACCGAAGCGCTCGTTGAAGAAGAGATTGACGAACGGCAGAAAGCTGCCGGCCCCGAAGCCGAAGCAGGCGTTGACGAAAGCGAATCGCGCCAGTCGGCCCCAGGAGCGCGGCACATCGACGTGCCTCGCATGGCCGCGTGACGACAGCAGCAGGACGGGGATGGCGCTCGTCGCGCCCACCGCCGCGGCGATCGCCAGCAACGAGCGCAGCACCTGCGGATCGTGCTCGGGCCGACCAAGCCACGACGCGACCGGGCCCGCCAGCGCTCCACCGCCGACGTTCGCGACGAAGAAGGCGACGCCGGCGGAAAAGAAGCTGACGCCGAAGATGCGCGGGCGAGACTCGTCGGAGGTGGCTTCGGCCAGCAGCGCGAAACCCGCAGCCTCGGTCACGACGAGGCCCGATCCGAAGAACGCGGCAAAAAGCAGGAGCGCCGGCAGCGTCGAGCTCGCGATCACGCCGAGCGTGGCGAGCAGCGTCAACGAACCGCCGAACAGCAGCACGTACTTTCGCGGGAAGCGGTCGGCGAAGGCGAAGGTCGGGACGGCAGCCGCGACGAGCCCGATCGCAGGCGCCGCGTTCAACGCGCCGATGGCGGTGTCGCCGAGGCCCAAGGACCGGAAGTAGAAGTTCAGATACAAGCTGCCGACGCCCTGCGCGAACGCCGAGAGCGTCACCGCCGCGATGTAACCCGGCGGCAGAGGTGGGCGGCGATCCGAGAGTGATCTGGACGTCCTGTTGTTTGCCGTCGCGGTAGATCGTAAGCGTGACGCGGTCGCCGATCAGCGGACCAGAGGACGCGCGGCCGCCGGCGGCTGCGCCGGCCGTCGACGACGACCGCCGGGTCGGGGGACCTCGGGCTCGACGATTTGCGCCACGACGTTCGTGGCGAGGACGAGGTCTTCGTGCTCGTCCGGTTCGAGCGCGACTTCCCACACGAAGGTGAGCTCAGTGCACTGATAGATCCGTTCGAAGCCCTGCTCGCTGTTCGCCACCGTGTACAGCGGTCGCGCGGTCACGGTCGCGCCGGTCTCGCTGTTGATGGTCAGATCGTAGTGACGCGTCGCCGAGTGGATCACTACCTGTTCCGCGCTTTTCACGTCGAGCGGCTTGGCCAGTGGGAACTTACGCGCGCCCACCTGCACGTGGTCCTCGTCGTTCGATTCGGTGAGCAGGCCGAGGTTCAGCGTCGAGCGGAACGTGCCGGCGAACGGCTTGTCGCCGACGTTGCGGATGCGGTACCGCACGGTGACAGACAACCCCTCGTCGGCGATGCGGTAGTCCTTGCGGATCGCGACGCGCGCGCCGGCGAACTCCTGCGTCGGGGTCTCAAGCACCAGACTGACGGTGCGAGCCTCGCGC
Organism: Chloroflexota bacterium; assembly: GCA_005881435.1. Taxonomy (GTDB): domain Bacteria; phylum Chloroflexota; class Limnocylindria; order P2-11E; family CF-107; genus CF-107. The sequence continues at coordinate 3,881 of VBHP01000080.1, forward strand.
TGCGGTTGGAGCGAATACGGCGACGTGAGGAGCGTGGTCGTCCACTCGCCTCGCGCGGGCTTGATCGCGTCCTGGAACAGCAGCACGTACTTTCGCGGGAAGCGGTCGGCGAAGGCGAAGGTCGGGACGGCAGCCGCGACGAGCCCGATCGCAGGCGCCGCGTTCAACGCGCCGATGGCGGTGTCGCCGAGGCCCAAGGACCGGAAGTAGAAGTTCAGATACAAGCTGCCGACGCCCTGCGCGAACGCCGAGAGCGTCACCGCCGCGATGTAACGTCGTAGATGTCCCACTCGGCGATGGCGCCGCCAAGCGGATGGACGATGACCGCTCCGTGATTGCCGCGGAAGAGGTACTCCTCATAGCCGTCGACGTCGTAGTCGCGTTGCTCGCCGGCGGCGACTCGCCGCTCCGCGAGGTACCGCTCCGCTTTCAGCAGCGACGAGTACGCGTCGGCGCGCAGGTGCGGCAGGTAGATGCCGCCGAAGATGCCGTGCCAGTAGACGTCATTGCCCTGCCCGCGCCAGAGATGCTGTTGCGCCTGGCGCACCTCGGCCGAGGCGTCGAGGATGCTGCGGCGTGCGAGGTCCTCGGAGACCAGGAGCATCCGCTTGTGCAGCGCGTTCGCTTCGGGGTAGCGATTGAAGAACTGCCGCCACTCCCCGCCGCGCACCAGCCACTGCAGCTCGTCTTTCGAGGACAGCGTGTTCTTCGCCGTGGTCACTCGCTTCGCCACAGGGGCGTCGAGCGCCCACTCCATCAACTCGGGATAGGAGCCGCTCGGGATGTACACGCGCCGGGTCGGCTTGGCGAAGACCCAGGCGTCCTCGAGGGTGGTCGTCTCCAGGAATTCGGCCTGCTCGATGGCGCCGAGGAATTGGTCCAGCCAGCCGTCCTTGTGCACGCGTTGGAACGTGCCCGGCCAGGAGCCGAACTTCTCGCCGTCGTCGGCGTAGACGATGAGGCGCGCACCACTGTCGTGGCGCTCGCGCAGCTCCTTGATCGAGGCCTCGACCGGCCGGAACGGAATGAGGTACCGAAGCCGCATGCTTCCGGGGAACACCACCAGCGGCAGCCCCTGATCCTCGGTCAGGAAGGAGCCCGTGATCTCCTCGGTGCGCATGCCGGAGTACAGAAAGTGCGCGTCGTCCAGCACCGTATAGGCGATGCCGGCTTCGGCGAGGATCGACGGTACCTGGGGTTCCCACACGCGTTCCGCGAGCCACGAGCCGAGCGGCCGGCGGCCGAATGTCGACGAGAGTCGATCCGATAGCGCGCGGATCTGCGCCACCGCATCACGTCGCGGGACGCCGATGACGATCGGCTCGTAGTAGCCGCCCGAAAGGAGCTCGATCTGCCCGCGGCGCTGCAGATCGGTGAGATCGCCGATGACGTCGGGTCGATTCGACTCCAGCCAGTCAAGGAGTGGGCCGGTGAAGTGGAGGGTGGCGCGCACGCCAGCGTGGCGGTAAAGCGCGGCCACGAGCGGGGCGTAGGCGCGCTCGGTCACATCCTTGAAGACGGAGGGGAAGTTCCCAGCCGGCTGATGTTGGTGGAAAACAAGCGCAAATTTGAGGCGGTCGGGCATTGTGGCGAGCGCACTATACACAAGGAGAAAACGCCGTTCGCTAAGCGGACAGCAAGTTGCCGCTGGCGCTCGGAGACCGCATACTTTTCATTCGCCGGCCGCGTCGGTTTCTGATTTCTCGATCTGGATCCGTTCTCAAAGGGGGCACACGTCAAAGGTGGCGGAACAGCGCCTCGAGCTCCGCTCGCGAAGCCTGCTCGGTAGAAAAGTCGGTCGCCTGCGCCGCGAGGGCCAGGTTCCCGCCGTGATCTTCGGGCACGGCGATTCGATCGCGGTGCAGGTCGACGCGCATACCTTCGAGAAGGGCTACCGACGCTGGGGGCAGACCACCTTACTGACGCTCACCGGCATCGACGGCGACATTCCGGCATTGGTCCACGATGTCACCCGCAACCCGCGCACCGGCGGCCTCGTGCACATCGACTTCTTCCGCGTGTCGCTGACGGAGAAGACCACGACCGAGGTGCCGCTGCACTTCTTCGGTGAATCGCTCGCGGTCAAGAACGAGCACGGCGTGCTCATCCATCCGGTGACGAGCGTCCGCGTCGAAGCGTTGCCGCAGGACATCCCGCATCGGATCGAAGTCGACCTGTCGCGACTCGCGACCATGGATGACGAGATCACGATCAAGGATCTCGCCGTCGATCACGACAAGATCCGCCTGGTCGACGATCCCGACGAGCTCGTGGCCAAGGTCGTGCCACAGCGCGCCGAGGAGGTCGCACCCGCTCCTGCCGCGGCGGAAGTCGTGGCGGTGGAAGGCGAGGCCGCCGAAGGTGCGACGCCCGCCGCGCCGGCGGCCGGCACCGCTCCGGCCGGCGCGGCACCCGCAGCCGCGAAGGGCGCGGCGCCCGCCGCGGGCGGCAAAACACCGGCGCCGCAAGCGCAACAGCAGCCCCCCAAGAAATAGTGGCGCGCGCCAACGTGCGCGCGTTCGTCATCGTCGTCGCTGCACTGTTCGTCATCGCCGCAGCCGTCAGCGTCACCACGTTCGCCATCCCGCCGCCCATCGCGGCACCGACGACCGTGGCGCCGACGCGAGCATTCTCGGCGCGGATCATGGTCAGCCTGCCGCGCTCCGGTCCTCGACGAGCGCAATCCGAGGGCATCATCGACGCGGTTCGTCTCGCCGTGGACGCCGTCAGCGCACACGTCAACGCCGGCGCCGTGACCTATTTCGTCGAGGTCGATGTGCGCAACAGCGCGGCCGCCGAGGGCGATTGGAGCGCGGCCATCGAGCGCGCGAACGCCGAGGCCGCGGCCGCGGATTCCTCCGTCGTCGCGTACATCGGACCGGCCACACTCGACGCGGCGCGGCTCGTCGCACCGATCGCCGCCAGGGCGGGCCTTGTCGTGATCGCACCGGCGCTCACCCATCCCGGCCTGACGCAACGCGGCTGGGACGACGCGCTGTATGACGCGGTCCACCCCGGGGGCGCGAAGATCTTCGTGCGCACCATCCCGAGCGACGCCGTGGCCGGTCGCGCTATGGCGCGCTGGGCCATCGATCGCAAGCTCTTGCCGAGCGCGTCAGGTGCGGATACGTGGTCCCGAGCCTTTGCGCAGGCGCTCGCGGGCGCGCCGCAGAACGCGACGCCTTTCGTCTACCTCGGCGGGCTGGCCGCGACCGATGCGGCCGACCGACTGCGCGAAATAGGTGCGACGACACCGGCGGCGCAGTTCGGCGCGGCCGAGAGCATCCTCTCCGATGCCTTCATCGAACGCGCCGGCGACGCCGCGAGTGGTGTCGTCGCGACCTTTGCCGGACGTCCGGAAGAGCAGTACAGCGGCTCGGCCGCCGTGTTCCTCCGTTCGTATCAGAACGCGTACGTGACGCCGCCGGACCCCTACGCGATCTTCGGCTACGACGCCGCGCGTCTGGTGCTCGACGCGCTCGCGCGTTCCGAGCAGTCATTCACGCTCGAGCGCACGAAGGTGCGCGAGGCGGCCTTCGCGACCAAGGACCTCGACGGGGCGCTTGGCAGGTGGAGCGTCGACGCCAACGGGGACACCACCTACGACAAAGAGCAACTCTATGTTGTCCGCGCGCTGCCGGACGGGAAGCTGGCGTGGCTGTGGAACGCGGAGATCAGTCCCTAGCCAGCGGTCAGTGGACGGCGGCGGCGCGGTACGCGGACCAGTCGACGTTCAGGAACGGATTGTCGAGGTCCTCGAGCTGGCGCAGCTCGTCCTCCCCGTCGCCGGTGCGCGCGATCTCGGCGCAGCGCTCGAAGCGGAGCAGGTGCGTCCGGAAGCGCTCGCGCGCGTACTCGTCCGCTTGACCGGTAGTGATGAGGAACTCCCAGTCTGAAGCCTGAGCGATGAGGAGCTCGCGCGTCGCCTGCGCCACCGCGCGTCGGCGTATCGCGCCGCGTTCCGCGTAGCTGACGATCTCCTCCATCCTCGCGGCCGCGCGCTCGAGCTCGATCCACATCCATGCCGTGCGGTCGTTGAGCCACGTCGAGTCGTCGTTGTTCTTTCCCCACGAGCCGCGCCGGATCTGCGTCGCCTCACGTGGCGGATTGGTCCGCAGGTGCGCGTCCAGGCTGGTCGTGGCAAGTCCTTCTTCGGCGAAGCGACGAAGCGTGGCGCCGAGCCACGCGACTCCCTCGAACCACCAGTGCCCGAACAGCTCCAGGTCGAACGCCGCCACGAGCAGGCCGTCCTTGCTGGTGGAGCGACGGTGATCCTCCAGCTCGGCGCGGACCAGCGAGACGAAGTGGCTGGCGTGCGAGTTCGTCCGGTCGAACGCGGCATCCCAGTCGTAGGGCTCCTTCTGGTCGAGCCCGCTGGACGAATCCGTGACGCGCCAATAGCGCAGGCCGGAGACCTCGTCTTTGCGGTGGAACTCGCGATATACGCCGTCCCCGGGGTAGCCGTGCAGCGCGGACCACACCTGGCCGGACACACGCGGGTGACGCGCGATCACCGCCACTCTGGAAGTGCCGACGAGATACGGCGAGAGCAGGTCTGCACGCCCTGGAACTCCGTAACGCACTTCCGTCGTTGCTCCATCGCCCGAGGCCCAGCGCGGCGAACGGTGGACCACGAGCGGTGCGGCGGTCGTGGCCTGCGACTCGCGGCCTTCGAGCAGTGCCGCATCCACCAGGAAATGCGTCAGCCGGAACTCCTCCAGATAGCGCTCCAAACCCGGCGTGTAGGCGCACTCGGGAAGCCAGATGCCCGCGGGATCGATCTGCAGCCGCTGGCTTGTCGCGGCGATGCCGTTAGCGAGCTGGGAGCGGATCGCGTCGGGCCGTTCCAGGAGCGGCAGGTATCCGTGGGTGGCGGCGCTGGTGAGGATCTCGAGATGCCCGCTGCGCACGAGGTCGGCAAAGGCGCCGACGAGATCGCGTGAGATGGTCCGGCGGAACACGCGAAGGATCCGCGTCATGTGGTCGACGTACCGCGCGGCGAGGCTTTCGAGTGAGTAGTCGCCGAGGTCGGCGAAGCGGCGAACGTCGTCCTCGGCGCGGCGCTGCTGATCGGCGGCGTACTCCTCGAAACGGTCGATGACGTCTTTGTCCGCGAGCTGCTCGAGCAGGACTGGCGTCAAGCCGACGGTGAGGCGAAACGGGACCTTCGCGTCGCGGAGATCGAGGAGCGTCGAGACGAGCGGCAGGTACGTACCAAGGATCGCTTCGTGCACCCACTCTTCGCCGTGCGGCCAGCGCCCTGAATTGCGCGCGTACGGCAGATGCCCATGCAAGACGAAGGCGAACGCGTCCCCCATCTCCGCTAGCGCTTGATCAACAGGATCGTCATGTTGCCCGTCGGACCATCGTCACGAGCCGCTGCTGCCCTGTCAAAGACTGCGCACGGACCAGAGCAACCGCCGTCATTGTCGCGCGGCGGGCTGCACCACGAAGCTGAGGAGCCACCCGATGCCGCCCGGGATCACGATCAAGCCGGACCACACTGGTATCGACCACCACGTGCCGGGACCGAACAGGAAGAGCGCGGCGAAATACGTCGCGTAGAGCACGGTTGGAAATAAGAATGCGAACGTACGCAGCCGCACGATGCGCGACGGGTCTGGCCGCAACAGGCGATAGGCCACGTCCCCGGCCAGTCCGGCCGCGAGCGCTGCCGCCAGAAGCGGCGCCGGACCAGTCGACAGGTATTGATCGCGCATCACCACCATGAGGAGGGCGTTCGATCCGACCAGCAGTGTCAGCCATCCGAACGGCAGCGCCGAGCCGAACCGGTCGGCCAGCATCAACACCAGCGCCATCAGCACCGCGCATTGCAGCAGCACGCTCGCGACCCCGAGGGCGATGACGTACTCGGTCGTCGAAAGCGCCGGGCGCGCTTGCGCCGCGACGATCGCTATCGGACGGTAGTCCGACGACGCTACGGTGACGCCCCACGGATTCACGTATTGCGTGAAGAACGTGAACGACGACAGCAGGCAGATCGACGACAGCAGCATCGGCAGCAGGCCGCGCCAGCCGCGCGCGTCAGGCGAGTCGCTTGGCCGGAGCCACGCCGCGCGGAGCGGACCGGTCCGCATCAGCGTGCCGCCGAGCAGCAATCCGATGTGCGTCGGACTGAGCAATGCCTCGACGCGGACCTCGAACCCGAAGATCGTGTGCCAGATGAAGTCGGCGGTCCCGGCCAGCCAGTAGATGACGATGCCGAGCAGCGACACGCCGTAGCCGGCGGGCAGCGCCTCGGACCACGTCGCGCCGCGTGAGCGATGCCGGAACAGCACCGTCCAGGTAAACGCCGCGATGATCAGGAAGCTGGCGTAGAGAATGGCGTGCCACGGCGTGATGAACGTGTCGATCGTGTCGAAGTGGTTGTGCGCCCAGCCGTCGACGTAGACGCCGATCAGTGATGCGCTCGCCAGAGCCGCGAAGATGTAGTCGAAGCGCAGCTCGCTGATCACGCGCGCCGCCTTCATCGCGAGAGCGCGTCGCGCCGCAGCTCCCCGGCGGCCCGGTAGCGCTCGATCTGCACCAGGTCGCCGATCCGCTCCAAGTCGCGCAGACCCCGCGCGAGCTCGCGCGTGTCGCCGGTGAGGAGCGCGAGCTCACACCGCACGCGTGCCGCGGCGGGCACGGCGGCTTGCTGTTCGAAGATCTCGAGCGCGTACCGGAGCGGGACGGGATCGCGACGTCCAAGCCCGATGGCTCGGTGGGCCTCCGCGTCGACGAGCGGGTACGAGTGGTACGTCGCGCTCGCGATCAGGCGCTCGAGCAGCCGGGCCGGCGCGTAGCGGCCGGCGTCGGAGGAGAACGACAGCGCCAGCTGCATCGTCGTCGGCTGGCGCTGATCCAGCACGCGCAGCGAGTGGTCGATGTCCGCCGGCGAGGTGCTGATGAAATCCAGGGTCCGCTGCGGCTTGTCCGGCGTCGCCGCGATGGCGTCGATGGCAGCGCGCAGGTCGTCCGACGCCGCGTCATCGTGTCGGGCTCGCGACACCGCGAGCGCCGCGATGAAGCCATGCAAGGCATAGCGAGCCACGAGCTCGCCGCAGTCGCGCCAGAGCTGGCGGGCACGCATGCCGGCGGCGAGCGCTGCGTCCCACTCGCCACGCAGCATCAGCGCCAGGGCACGCCAGGCCACGAGGTGGAGCGCCCACGCCGGCGCCTGCTCCGGACGCACCGCTGCGAGGCCGCGCTCCGAAATGGCGATGGCCTCGTCGAGGTCGCCGAGCCACACCGATTCCCAAGTGGCGACGGTGTAGGCGTCAAGCCGTTCGATGGCGTCAAGCTGCCGCTCCATCGACGCGCGCCGCAGGGCGACGGCACGCGCCTCACGATGATCGCCGCGGAAGCTGTGCACTGACCCGATCCCGTCGAGCGCCGCGCTCGCCAACCGCGCGTCGCCGATGCTCTCGGCGGTCTGGAGTGCGCGGCGGGCGTTCGCCTCGGCCTCGTCGAGCTCGGCGGCATCGGGATTCCGCGCCGTCGCGCTCCGCATCCAGAACGGATGGAACGCGTCCGCCGCGAGGAAGCGAGCGATCGCGCGTTGGTCCTGTGCCTTCGACAGCAGCGCGCGTCCCTCCGCACGCAGCGTCTCGACCTCATCGGCGTCGACGCGCGCCGGCATCGCCAGATGGCCCGAGCGCATCAAGACGTGGAGCACGCCGGCGACGAGGCGCAGCTGCTGGTCGACCGGACCGGCGCTCTCTCGCGACAGCGCCAGCGCGGTGCGGTAGGCGTCCGCGGCTTCTGGGCCGGCGAAGGCGTCGCCGATCCGCTCGTACAGGTCGGCATGACGATCGCGAGGCGCGAGCTCGATCGCGGAGCGCAGGTACCGCACCGCCTCAACGTTCGCAGCCGTGAGGAGCGCCGCGTCGGCGGCGCGCGATAGCCACTCCACGGCCTTTTCCGATAGCGACACGTCGTCCGGCGCACCGGAGGCGCGTGCCAGAAGTGCGGCCTCACGAAAGTGGTAGGCCACGATTTCGGCGATCGCGTCAGCCCGCCCCGCGGCCTGCAGCTCGAACCACCGCGCCGCGGCGGCATGCAGCACCGCGCGCTGGGCGCGCACCAGGACGCCGTAGGCGACGTCGCGAATAAGCACGTGCTGGAACGCGAAGGTTCGCTCATCCGTCGGGCTGGCGATCTCTTTGTCCACGAGGACCTCCAGCGCGGCCGGAAGTCGCGGCCCCAGATCCGGCGCCAGCGCCGCGAGGATGTCGGCGCGGAAGCTCCGTCCGATCACGGCGCCGAGCTGCGCGACGCGTCGCGCGTCCGCCGGAAGATGGTCCAGGCGCGCGAGGATCGTGTCCTGGACCCGATCCGGGAGGGCGGTCACGGCGCGTTCGGCGACGGCGACGTCGCGGAGATGCTCGACCTTCTCGAGCAGCGCGCGCGCGAGCTCGCCGGCAAAGAACGGATTCCCTTCGGCTCTCGCGACCAGCGGCGCCACCAGAGCGGGCGGTGCATCGGCCAGCAGGTCGCCGACATACTCGCCGAGCGCGGCGTCGGGCAACCGCCCGAGCGTCAAGGTGCGTTCGTCCGGCGCGTTCTCGCGGGACCACAACGGGCGCCGTTCCATGAGCTCGGGGCGCGACAGAGACACGAACAGGAATGGCGCGGCGAGCGGCGGCCTGACGATGCGCTCCAGCAGATCGAGGAGACTCTCGCTCGACCAGTGCAGGTCCTCGATCACGACCACGAGCGGATGCTGCTCGGCCGCGGCCTCGAACGCGATGCGCCACGCATCCGCAAGCGCGCTCGGATCGTGTACCTCGGCCGACGCCAGACCGACGGTCGTCGCCAGCAACAACGCGACGTGCTCGGGCTCGGAGACGCCGAGCCCGCGGAGCCACCGCACCGCCGCGGCACGTACCGCCTCCGGCGTTTCGTCCTCGCGGACGCCGGCAAGCCGTAGCAGCACGCCGCGCAGCGGCCAGAACGTCAATCGATCGCCGTACGGCAGGCACTGCGTCGTCACCACGAGCACGTCCGGCGCGACCGCCGGCAACCGGCTGACGAATTCGTCGGCAAGCCGGCTCTTTCCGATACCGGCCGGAGCGACGATTGTGATCGCCGCGCCACGCCGCTCATGGAAGGCGTGCCGCGCCACGCGCACCAGATCCTCGAGCTCGGCGGTCCTGCCGACAAATCGGCCCGGCGCGCGGCCGCGCAGGCGCGAGCGCGAGAGCAGGTTCGCCGCGAGCAAGCGATCGCGCCGGCCGCGTGCGTCGACGGGATGCGTCGCGCCGAACGTGAAGGCGCCCCCCGACGCGCGAATGGTGCGATCGGCGCAGAGGATCGCCCAGGGCTGCGCCGCGTCCTGGAGACGCTCCGCGATGTTGAAGGTGTCTCCGGTCGCGAGGAAATTGCGCGACTGTGGATCCAGCGGGCCGACGACCTCTCCGGTGCTGATGCCGATCCGCGGCCGCAGTCGGCTGCCGAGCTCGGCGTCCTGGCGGATGAGGTCGCGCAACGCCAGCGCGGCCGACAGGGCCCGAGGCGCCTCGTCGCCGTGTGACACAGGCAGTCCGAACAACATCACGACGGCGTCGCCGATGAACTTCTCGATGCTGCCGCCGTGCTCCTGCGCCACCCGGCTGGCGATGTCGTAGTAGCGGCCGTACAGCGCGCGCAGGTCTTCGGGGTCGAGCGTTTCCGCCAGAGTGCTCGATTCGGCCAGATCCGCGAAGAGCACGGTAACGACGCGCCGCTCCTCCGCCACAGCAGGAAGGCTAACGCCGGGGGCAAGCCCCGCTCACAGCACTCCGCCGCACTAGCATCGAGACGTGCGCGAGCGCGGATTCACGATCGATCCCGACATCCGCGTGGCGAAGACCCTTCCGGCGCGTGTGTATTCGGATCCGCTGCTGTTCGATCTGCAGCGCGAGCGCGTGTTCGCCAGGACCTGGCAGTACGCCGGACACGACGATCTGATCAAAGTCGCGGGGCAGGTCTTTCCCTTTACGCTGATGCCCGGTGCGCTGGATGAGCCACTGCTGCTCACTCGCGACGCGACCGATCGGACGCATTGTCTGTCCAACGTGTGCACGCATCGCGGCACCATCGTGGTCGAGGGCGCGGGGCACGAGCAGCAGCTGCGCTGCCGCTATCACGGCCGTCGCTTCGCGCTCGACGGCCGCTTTCACTCCATGCCGGAGTTCGAGGACACCGTCGGCTTCCCCTCGCCGTCCGACGATCTGCCGCACGTCGCCCTCGGGACCTGGCAGCGGTTCCTGATGGTCGCGCTCGCACCCACGATGGCGTTCGACGACGCGATCGCTCCGCTGCGCGAGCGCCTGTCGTGGGCGCCGTTCGCGCAGCTCGCGTTCGACCCGAACGGCGCGCGCGACTATCTCGTCAACGCCAACTGGGCGCTCTACGTCGACAACTATCTCGAGGGCTTTCACATCCCGTACATCCATCAGAGCCTCGCGGCGGCGCTCGACTACGGCGCGTACGCCGTCGAGCTCGATCGCCACGGTGTCGTGCAGCTCGGCATCGCGAAGCCCGGTGAGCCCTCGTTCCAGCTGCCGCAGGAACATCGCGACAGCGGGAAAAGGCTGGCGGCCTACTACTTCTGGCTCTTCCCGACCACGATGTTCAACGTCTACCCGTGGGGCATCTCGGTCAATGTCGTCGTACCGCTGGCCGTCGATCGCACCCGTGTGTCGTTCCTGCCGTTCGTCTGGGACGCCACGCAGCGCGATCTCGGCGCCGGATCGGGACTGGACCGCGTCGAGCGAGAGGACGAGGCCGTGGTCGAAGCCGTCCAACGTGGTGTGCGCTCACGTCTCTACGATCGCGGCCGCTATTCGCCCGCGCGCGAGGCCGGGGTCCATCATTTCCACCGGCTGCTGGCCGAGTTCATGTTCGGCAGCTAACAGTCCCAGCGCCATCGGCGCGACAGGCGCGACGTGTCCGAAGTGACTGAGGGCAGGATCCTGCTCGGCACGTGTCCGGCGTTGTAGGCGCGGTCGATCGCGCGCTCTAGCACACGGTCCATCCCTGTAAAGGAGGGACCGAAGTGAAAGGCGCCACGATCCTGCGCAAGCTCGCGACCGTTCTGGTCACGCTCACCCTCTCCAGCCTCTCCATCCTCGGCCAGCCTCAACCCCTGCACGCGTACGCCGCTATCGGCCAGCAGTACCTGCCGAACGTGACGAAGACGTTCGGTGGGCCTGGCGGATGGACCACGCCAATCGTGGTCCAGAACACCAGCCAAACACCCACGGACGTGGCGCTCAGCTTCTTCCGGTTCGCCGACGGCGGACCCGCGGCGACGGTGAAGAGCCCGGTGCTCAGACCGAGCCAGAGCTGGACGCTCGATCCACGCTCGGTCCGAGAGCTCCCGGACAACATGCAGTTCTCCGTCGTTTTGCAGGCCACCAGCGGCGCCGCCTCGGCCATCGTGATCGAGGGCAGCGGCGACACGTGGATGTCGTATTCGGGCACCGCGACCGGCGCCGCGACCGTCTACCTGCCGAACGTCACTCGTCGGCTCGGCGGGACCGGGGGATGGAACACGCCGTTCATAGTCCAGAACCTCGGCGCGGCGGCGACGACCGCGAGCGTGCTGTTCTATCGCTTCGCGGACGGCGTGCTCGAGAAGCGCATCGACAACATCGCCCTTCAGCCCGGCAGGGCCAAGGACTTCGTTCCGTGGGCCATCGACGGCCTCACCGACGACACGCAGTACGCGGTCGTGGTGCAGGGCGCGACCGGCTCGCAGCTCTACGCGATCGTGAACGAGGTCCAGGGTGGCCAGGCCATGTCCTACGAAGGTCTCCTCGGCGGAGCCCCGGTCGTGTATCTGCCGAACGTCCTCAAGTTCCTTGGCGGCAGCGACCACTGGAGCACCCCGTTCATCGTGCAAAATCTCGGGACCGCGGCGACGACGTTCTCGCTGGAGTTCTACGCGTTCCAGTCGGGCGCGCTCGTCAGCCGCGTCGACGGGGTCGCGCTCCAGCCCGGACGCAGCTTCCCGGTCGACGTTCGCTTCTACCCGAAGTCACTCCCGGCTGGCTCGTATTCGGTCGTCGTGCGCGGCGCACAGGGTGCGCAGCTCGGCGCCGTGGTCAATCAGGTGGATTTCGGCAGCGGCATGGCCATGGCCTACGACGGCGTCAGCCAGGCGCAACAGACGGCCTTCCTGCCGTACATCCAGAGGAACAACGGCGCACCGAGATGGTTCTCGCCGATCATCGCGCAGAATCTCGGCAGCGCCTCCGGTGACATCACGATCACGATCCTCGACGGCAACGGCGATGTCGCGGCGCAGAAGATCTTCCCCGTGGTGGCGCCCGGCGCCGCTGCGGTGCTGGATCCTCGAGCCGACCGGCACCTCCGTGACGGCGTGTACTCCGCCGTCGTGCAAAGCACGCAATCCGTCGCTGCGGTCGTGAATCACGCCGGCACCCCTGGCGATCACGGCATGTCGTACACGAGCTTCGCCGGACCGGCGATGGCCGTCCCAACGCTGCCGCTCACATACACCGCCGGCGCAAACAACTTCCGCATCGCGTACGCCAACGCCGCGGACCTGTACTTCGATGTCGCGATACCGCAGGCCGACGCGAACCGGATCGCCTCGATCGTCGACACCGACACGCGACAGATCGAGTCCGATTTCGGCCGCGAGTTCGCAAAGCTGCCGCGGCTCTTCTTCTTCTCGAGCACTGCCATGTACAAGCTCGGGCTGCAGTCGCTGGCGAAGTATTCCCAGCAGCAAGCGGCCGACGTCACCGCTCCCGCGCTGTACTCACCGGCGGCGGAAGCGATCCTCGTCGACTGGAGCGAGCTCGCACAGGATCCGGCCGTGACGGCGATGCGACACGAGCTCAGTCACCGTATGACGCACCAGATCACCAGGGACAACCCCACCCTCCCGGCCTGGCTGAACGAAGGCCTGGCCGTGAACGAGGAGCTGACCGTTCCGGGCACCGAGTGGTACGCGACGGTGAACCGCTACTCGGCGGCTTCGATGGCCGTGACGAACACGCTGTTCTCGCTCGAGGAGATGCGTTCGCCGATCACCTGGGGCAATCGCCCCGGTCTTGCGGGAAGCTACCAGTACCGCGCCGCCACCCAGGCGGTGCAGCTTCTGCGCGACGACATCGGACGGTCGGGCATCGTCCGCATCTTGGAGCTGATGGGAGGTGGCGCCACGTTCGACGACGCGTATGCGATCGTCGCCAAAGGGCCGTTCGCCACCTTCGCGGCCTCGTTCACTCAGCGAGTGAAGGCACTCGCGACGAGCTACCCGGGGATCGCGACCGTAACCGGCAGTCCCATCGGTCGCGGACTGACCTTTGTCGTGTACGGCTTCACGCCGAACACATCAATCACGGTCGAAGTCTTGAGCTCGACCCACGGCGGCAACTTCACCACGACGCTGAACGCATACGGCACGTTGTGGGATTACCTCGACGACGAGTTCCCGCCAGCGACGTACAGCATCAGTGCCGTCGGCGCGAACGGGTCAGCGAGAGTCGTCGCGGTGAAATCGAACTAGCGTCAATCGATAAGCAGAGCGGGCGGCCCACTCGGCCGCCCGCTCGCAGCTATCTCGGAACGCCGGACCGGCGTCTAAAGGCCTTCGACCACCGGGTAGATCTCGTCCGCGACGAGACCGTGTGCTTCGCGGTGGACGCGGTTCGCGGCATCAGCAGTCGGCGCGTCGACCAGGCAGAAGATCTTCCCGTTCTTCTCGTCGAACCAGTACCGCAGGTACTGCACGTTGTACTTCCCCTGGGTCTTCACATCCGCCATGTGCGCGTCTGCCACGTCTTTGGCCTTGACTCCGTCGGGCGCCTTGCGGTGAACATCCATGAACAACGGCATCGTGCGACTCCTCTTTCGCGATCTCGCTGGACAAACGCAGTTCTAGGACATGGCCGTTTGGCGCCCCGTGTGGGGCGGCGTGTGGGAGACCGTGTGGGATGGCGCGAATCGGCGCAGACGCTCTGCCAGATCGGGCATCGGGCCAGCGAGGGCGATCCGCAGACCCTTTTCGACGTGCTCCTTGTCGCGCCCGCCCTCGACCTCGACGAGATCGGCAAGGATCGCGGCGACGATCCAGCGATGCCCCGGACCCTGCTCCTCGCGCGCGAGCGCCTCGCGCAGCAGCGTGAGCGCGCGAGCCTCGTCGTTCTGGGCGCGCGCGATCAGGGCCAGGCCGCGCAGCGCGAGCGCCTGCCAGCTTTGATTACGCGTCTCCTGCGCGATCGTCAGCGCGCGCATGAACCGTTCCGTGGCCGAATCGAGGTCTGCTCCCGCGAGCCGCGCCTCACCAGCCTGGATCAACGCCCATGGCAGCGCGGGGAGGAAACGATCCCGTTCCGCCCTGGCGACCGCTGCGTCGGCGAACGCCTTTCCTTCTTCGATGTTGCCGGCGCTTACGAGCACTCGAGCGAGGAGACCCATCGGGTACGAACTCCATTCCACGGCGGGCAACGCCGCGCGGAGCTCCTTCTCCGCTGCGGCGTAATCGCAGCGGTCGGCGCGACACACGGCGAGCATGGCCCTGGCCCAGCCCGCCTGCCGCGAGTCGTTGATCTCCTCGGCGAGGCGACGGGCCCTTCGGAACGACGCTTCGGCCGCGCCATAGCGCCCTTCGATCGCCGCGATCCGGCCGCGCTCGAGCTCGATCTCGGCGACCGCCGCTCGATCGCCGAGCTCGTTCGCCAGATGGAGCGCGCGCTGCAGCGGTCCGGTCCACTCGCGCGCCGCGCCGAGGCCGCCCTCGGTGTACGTGGTCGATCCCTTGATCAGCGCGCGCGCTTCGAGTGCGCGGTCACCGCTCTGTGCGGCTTCGCGAGCGGCCCGCAGCGCGATGTCGCGGGCGCTGACAAATTCTCCGGCCGAGATGCGCACGACGGCCATGTCCAAGAGCGCCCGCGCTTGCACGTCGAGGCGCAGCAGCGGCTCGGCCGCGGAGCGAGCCGGCCGCTCCAGCGGACGTGAGATCGAAGCCGGCGGATCGATCGCGAGCTCGTCGCGATAGCGCCGGGTCAGGCTGGCGAGATACGTCCTGGCGCGGTCGCGGTCGCCGCGCGACACATGGATATCGACCACGAGCTCGTGGAGAGCATCGTCGAAAGGCTCGCCACGAAGCGCTCGTTCGGCGAGAGCGAGCGCGCGATCGGGCTCGCGTGGCGCAAGAAGCGTCGCCGCCCAACGAAGCGCATCCGCACCAGCACTCGCGACGCGTGCCCGTTGGACCTGCAGCCAGGTGTCGAACGCGGGAGCCTCGCCGAAGCTCATGCCTTCAAGGAGCTCGCCGCGCACGAGATCGTCGATTGTCGAGTCGTCCCATTCGCCTCGGAGGAGCTCGCCGGCGTCCACGACCAAGACTTCGGCGTCGATCTTGATCCGTCCGTCGCGCTCGGCGATCTCCGCCGGCGGATCGACGGCCTTCCGCACCTGACTCATGGCCCAGCGCACCGCGCCGAGGGGGTCGTCCGCTTCGGTCCACAGCAGGTCCGCCAGCTCGCGCCGGCTCGGCGCGCGGGGCTCGAGCAGGAGGTAGGTCAGCAGCGCCCAGGTCTTGTGGCCCTCGAGCCGCCGCGTTGCGCCCTCGTACTCGAGCCCTGGCCGCCCCAGGAGCCTTACCCGAAATGGCATGGCCGCGAGTCTAGAGTCGAAGGGTGTCCGAAAATGCCGCTAGATCCGCATCCCCGACAGCAGGATGAGCAACGTCAACAGCCAACCGAGGATGAGAACACCTGACCCGAGCCCGATCAACGCGCCAACTGCCACGAGTTTGCTGCTCGCTACAAGAGCTCCGACCCACACGACCAGGACGCCGCCGAGCGGGACGAGACCCAGCATGTTCGGACGCCCTGACAGCATGATGAGGGCGGTCGGGACGCCGATCGCGGTCGTGACGATAGGCCACAGCAGACCGCGCCGTTCGACCGACGAAACCACTTCCGCCGAACGATGGAGTCCGGCTCCGACGAGCTGAAGCGGTCCGGTTCCCAGTAATCCGACGAATCCAGCGACACCCGCGACCACAAAGACAGCCGCGACGGCGAACCGCAGTGCGAGCTCACGAAAACCAGCAGCATTGAGATATCTCCACTCAAAGCAGTCGCACGGCGGCATGCTGTCAACCACAGCGCGATACGCGACCAACACTCCCAGAGCGCTGACGACCAGCCACGCCGGACGCACACGACGCATCGCGCTCACCCTTCTCTCGCGGTGAGCCTACTCGCCAGCGGCAAAGCGCCCGCGGGACGGAATGGTGTCAGAGCGTTTGGTCGGAGCTCGCAGACCTCATCAGACCCTGCATGAGTGGCTGAGCCGACGGTGGGATTCGGACCCACGACCTGCGGTTTACGAAACCACTGCTCTACCACTGAGCTACGTCGGCGCGCGGACAGGAGAAGTTTGACAGCTTCGCGGCGGCGTGGCGAGAGACTCGCGCGCTTCACCGCGACGGCACGGATCGGAGATGATGCGGCCGCTTGAAGACTCCGGTGTCGCTCGAGATCGGTGCGAAACGCACGTTTGCCTGCGCGACAGAGTGGCCGGGGTGGTGTCGCAGCGGACGGGACGAGGACGGCGCGCTCGCGGCACTACTCGCAAGCGCGCCGCGATATGCGCGCATCGTCAAGAGCACGAAGCTGCGCTTCGCTGAGCCCGAATCGGTCGCTGACCTCCGCGTCACCGAGCGTCTGCGCGGTAATGCCACGACTGATTTCGGCGCACCGGGCGCGCCGACGCGGGCGGAGTCGGCTCCGGTCAGCGACACAGAGCTCGCCCGGCTTCGAACGCTCCTCGAAGCGGGATGGAACGCGTTC
>VBHP01000081.1 GCA_005881435.1 Chloroflexota bacterium
GCATCTGTCCGAGGCGAGATCGCGGCGACCGGACCGCGGGGCGGGAAACGGTGGACGGGACGCTTTTTTGTGCGGCGTCTGGCGTGGCACACCCTCGATCACCTGTGGGAGATCGAAGATCGTCTCGAGTGAGCGAGGCTAACCTTTCGACTTCGAGACCCACGCACGATCCATCCCTGCTTCCCACTCGGTGCGGGACTCGCCGGCGCAGTGGATCGCTGTGAGCCGGAATGGATGGCGATGGAGCTCCGACCCAGCGCCCGGCGGCGCGGCAACTGATCCATCGCTATTCCATCGTGCATACATCACCTCCTTCGCGCTGAGGCCTGAGGACCTGTGCGTCTTACGGGGTCGCGG
>VBHP01000082.1 GCA_005881435.1 Chloroflexota bacterium
CACTCATTCAGCGCCGTTGTCTTGCGCGCCTGACGGCGCCACACGCACCCGCCCCCGCGACGCGTGGCGGCTCCCGCCTCCAGCGGACTGAGCCACCGCCGGCGGGGTCCCTCGCCCGGCCCGCCGCCCATGAGCGGCGCGCAAACGAGCTCGATGGGCGGGTAGCAAAAGTGACCCTGTGTGCTTCCCGGAACTCCTATGGACAGCCAATACGTGAGTGGAGCAACATTCCCGGTTCCGCCTGTTGACGCCTAGGGAGGGGCACGCCTAAGATTACCCACGTTGCCGACCCGCCGTCCTTATTTCCCCATCTCTTGGTTCTACCCACACGTCTAGCTCCCTGAAGGAGGGTCATGCTTTGGCTACCACCCTCGAGCGTACGTTCCTGCCCGTCGCACCCAGCCTGCCGTCTCGAAAGAATTACGGCCGACTCCCCGAGGTCCTGCCGCTTCCCAACCTGATCGAGACCCAGCTCCAGAGCTTCCAGTGGTTCTGCGACGAGGGCCTCCGGGAGCTCTTCGCCGAGATCTCGCCGATCCAGGACTTCACCGGCAAGACGCTCGAGCTCCACTTCCGCGACTACGAGTTCAAAGAGCCGAAGTACTCCGAAGAGGAATGCCGTATCCGCGACATGACCTACGCGCGGCCGCTCGTAGCCCGGGTCGAGCTCGTCAACAAGGAGACCGGCGAGGTCACCGAGCAAGAGGTGTTCCTCGGTGACTTCCCGTGGATGACCGACAAGGGGACCTTCGTGATCAACGGCGCCGAGCGCGTCGTCGTGTCGCAGCTCGTGCGCTCGCCAGGGGTGTACTTCACCTCGGTCGATGACCCGACCACCGGTCGCGAGCTCTTCTACGCCAAGCTCATCCCATACCGGGGCGCGTGGCTCGAGTTCGAGACCTCCAACAAGGACGTCATCTCGGTGAAGGTAGACCGCAAGCGAAAGCTGACGGTCACGACGCTGCTTCGCGCCGTCGCGCGCGAAGAGAACGAGCTGCTCAAGACTGGTTCGACCGAGGAGGTCGCTGCACTCTTCGCCGACATCGACAACAACCCCGAGCACCAGTACATCGGTTCGACGCTGGAGCGCGACCCCACGGATTCGCCCTCGGCCGCACTGGTCGAGGTCTACAAGCGCCTGCGTCCAGGTGACCCGCCGACGATCGACAACGCCCGGAACCTGGTGAACTCGCTGTTCTTCAACTTCCGCCGCTACGACCTGGCAAAGGTCGGCCGCTACAAGCTGAACCGCCGTCTCGGGCTCGATATCCCGATGAACGTGCGGACGCTGACGCCCCACGACCTGATCAAGGTCGTCGGGCGCATCGTCGAGCTGAACAACGGCCGCGGCCGCGCCGACGACATCGACCACCTCGGCAACCGTCGGGTGCGCGCGGTCGGCGAGCTGATCCAGGGACAGTTCCGCGTCGGCCTGCTGCGCATGGAGCGCGTCGTCCGCGAGCGCATGTCCATCGTCGAGCCGGAGAAGGCCACGCCCAAGGAGCTCATCAACATCCGACCGGTCGTGGCCGCGATCAAGGAGTTCTTCGGCGGTAGCCAGCTGTCGCAGTTCATGCAGCAGACCAACCCGCTGGACGAGCTGACCCACAAGCGGCGCCTCTCGGCGCTCGGGCCAGGTGGCCTGTCGCGCGAGCGCGCCGGATTCGACGTCCGCGACGTGCACTATTCGCACTACGGCCGGATCTGTCCGATCGAGACGCCGGAAGGGCCGAACATCGGCCTCATCGGCTCGCTCGCGTGCTACGGCCGCGTCAACCCATACGGCTTCATCGAGTCGCCATATCGGCGCGTCTTCCGGGAGCTCGCCGTGGGCGACCCGCGCCTGCTGGGGCGCGTGCTCCGTGAGGACGTCGGTGGCCTCACCGCCGGCACCGAGATCACCAGTGAGGTCGCGCGGCAGCTGTCGCGCGCCGGCGTGGAGAAGATCAAGGTCAAGGTCTTCGTCGCCGACGAGGTCGCATACCTCTCGGCCGATGAGGAAGAGCTCGCGAACATCGCCCAGGCCAACATCCGCATCGACGACAAGGGCCGCTTCCTCGACGAGCGGGTGACGATCCACCGTGGCAACCACTACGGCGACGAATCCATCGACAACGTCGACTACGTCGACGTCTCGGCGAAGCAGATCCTGTCGGTGTCGGCCGCGCTCATCCCGTTCATCGAACACGACGACGCCAACCGCGCGCTGATGGGCGCGAATATGCAGCGCCAGGCTGTGCCGCTGGTGCAGCCGGAGTCGCCGCTGATCGGTACCGGCATCGAGCTCCGCGCCGCCATCGACTCCGGTCAGGTCGTGGTCTGCCAGGCCGAGGGCACCGTGCGTTCGGTCACCGCCACCGAGATCATCGTCGAGGAGGACGGTTCCGAGCCGCGGATGTACCGCCTGCACAAGTTCGTTCGCACCAACCAGGGCACCTGTTTCAACCAGCGTCCCATCGTTCGCGTCGGGCAGCGCGTGCAGCGTGGCGACATCCTCGCGGATTCGTATTCCACCGAGGACGGTGAGCTCGCGCTGGGGCAGAACATCCTCGTCGCGTTCATGCCCTGGGAGGGCGGTAACTACGAGGACGCGATCGTGCTGTCCGAGGCTATGGTCCGGGACGATCGCTTCACCTCGATCCACATCGAGAAGTACGAGGCCGAGGCCCGCGACACAAAGCTCGGGCCGGAGGAGATCACACGCGACATCCCCAATGTCGGCGAGGAATCACTGAAGGATCTAGACGAGAACGGCATCGTGTACATCGGCGCCGAGGTGCGCCAGCAGGACATCCTCGTGGGCAAGATCACGCCGAAGGGTGAGACCGAGCTCACAGCCGAGGAGCGGCTGCTCCGCGCGATCTTCGGTGAGAAGGCGCGCGAGGTGAAGGACTCGAGCCTGCGGCTACCCGCCGGCGAGCACGGCAAGGTCGTCGACGTGGCGATCTTCTCGCGCGAGAACAACGACGAGCTGCTGCCCGGCGTGAACAAGCTCGTTCGCGTGTCCGTCGCGCAGAAGCGCAAGATCAGCGTCGGCGACAAGATGGCTGGACGCCACGGCAACAAGGGCGTCATCGCCAAGATCCTTCCGGTCGAAGACATGCCCTACCTGCCCGACGGGCGACCGGTCGACATCGTGCTCAACCCGCTTGGCGTGCCGAGCCGGATGAACATCGGACAGATCCTCGAGACCCACCTCGGGTGGGCCGCGAAGGTCAACGGCGTGAAGATCGCCTCGCCCGTCTTCGACGGCGCGCGCGAGGACGCCATCAAGGGCGCTCTCCGCGAGGCGCATCTGCCCGAGGACGGCAAGATCCAGCTTCGCGACGGACGCACCGGTCAGGGCTTCGACCAGCGCGTGACCGTCGGTTGGGTCTACGTCATGAAGCTGCACCACCTCGTCGAGGACAAGGTGCACGCGCGTTCCACCGGTCCGTACTCGCTGATCACGCAGCAGCCGCTCGGCGGCAAGGCGCAGTTCGGCGGGCAGCGGTTCGGGGAGATGGAGGTCTGGGCGCTCGAGGCGTACGGCGCCGCCTACATCCTGCAGGAGCTGCTCACCGTCAAGTCCGACGACGTGCAGGGTCGCGTGCAGACGTACGAGGCCATCGTCAAGGGCGAGGACATCCAGCCGCCGGGCGTGCCGGAGTCCTTCAAGGTGCTCATCAAGGAGCTGCAGTCGCTCGGCCTATCGGTCGAGGTGCTCAACGAGAACGAGCAGGAGATCCGCTTCGCCGAGGACACCTCGTCCTCGTACGTCCCGGATCTCGGCATCAACATCTCCGGGTTTGAAGAGTGAAACGCAGCGAGGAACGGGCTTTGCTCGGCCGAGCGAGTCCACCAGTCCTGAACAGTGTCGGCGAGCTTGTCGAGCCGCTTAGGCGGGGGGAATAACGTGCTTGAAGTCAACGAGTTCAACGCGATCCGCATCTCGCTCGCGTCGCCCGAGCAGATCAAGTCCTGGTCCTCGGGCGAGGTCATCAAGCCCGAGACCATCAACTACCGCACGCTCAAGCCGGAGAAGGACGGTCTCTTCGACGAGCGCATCTTCGGTCCGACGAAGGACTGGGAGTGCTACTGCGGCAAGTACAAGCGCATCCGCTACAAGGGCATCATCTGCGACAAGTGCGGCGTCGAGGTGACGCGCGCCAAGGTCCGACGCGAGCGCATGGGGCACATCACCCTCGCGTCGCCGGTGTCGCACATCTGGTTCTTCAAGGGGACGCCATCGCGCCTCGGCATCCTCCTGGACATCTCGCCGCGCAACCTCGAGCGCATCCTGTACTTCGCCCTCTACGTCGTGACGCATATCGACGAGCATCAGCGCGAGCGGCACCTCCTTTCTATAGAGGAGGACGCCGAGGCCAAGATCCGCCGGCTGGAGCAGACCATCTCGGATCGCACCGGCGCGATCGAGTCGCGCGCCAACGCCGAGATTCAGCGCATTCGTGCGCAGACCGAGGCCGCGGTGCGGGCCCAGGAGGACAAGCTCACCCAGGACACGGAGCAGCTCACGCAAAGCGCCGCGCGGGTGAAGGAGCAGCTCGAGCAGGGTGTTGGCAAGCCGGCGTCCAAGGACATCGTCTTCAAGGCTGCGGACCTGACGCTCGCCAACAAGGGCGACAACATCACCCGCACCATGCTCACGCAGCTGCAGCGCTCGCTGACCAAGCAGGTCGACGCCGTGGTCAAGGAGGGTCGCGGCGCTGAGGCGCAGACCCGTCAGGACGCCGACAAGCGCGTCGCGGACATCCGCGCGCGGGCCGACGCCGAGCTTGGCGCCGTGCAGAGCGAGATCGCGCCGGACGTGGCGCAGATCCGCCAGGCCGCGGCGCAGGCGCGGCAGGACGCGGAAGCCGTCGAGTGGATGCAGACCATGACCGAGACCGAGTACCGCCAGCAGATGGAGAAGCACCGCTTCTTCAAGGCGCAGATGGGCGCCGAGGCGGTCCTCGAGATCATCCGCCAGCTCGAGATGGAGCGGCTTGCCAATGAGCTGCAGGCCGAGATGCGCTCGACCAGCGGACAGCGCCGCAAGAAGGCCATCAAGCGGCTGCGCCTGATCAAGGCCTTCCTCCGCTCCGGCGCGAAGCCGGACTGGATGATCATGTCGATCCTCCCGGTCATCCCGCCGGACCTGCGCCCGATGGTGCAGCTCGACGGTGGCCGGTTCGCCACGAGCGATCTGAACGACCTCTACCGCCGGGTGATCAATCGCAACAACCGGCTCAAGCGTCTGCTCGAGCTCGGCGCGCCTGAGATCATCATTCGCAACGAGAAGCGCATGCTCCAGGAAGCCGTCGACGCTTTGATGGACAACGGCCGCCGCGGGCGCGCGATCAGCGGCACCGGAAACCACAAGCTGAAGTCGCTGTCGGACATGCTCCGCGGCAAGCAGGGTCGCTTCCGGCAGAACCTGCTGGGCAAGCGCGTGGACTACTCCGGCCGATCGGTCATCGTCGTGGGCAACGACCTCAAGCTGCACCAATGCGGGCTGCCGAAGAAGATGGCGCTCGAGCTGTTCAAGCCGTTCGTCATGCGCCAGCTCGTGGACAAGGGCTTCGCCCACAACATCAAGAGCGCCAAGCGCATCGTCGAGCGCGAGCGTCCCGAGGTCTGGGACGTACTCGAGGAGGTCATCAAGGACCACCCGGTCCTGCTGAACCGCGCTCCAACGCTCCACCGCCTGGGTATCCAGGCGTTTATGCCGATCCTCATCGAGGGCAACGCCATCCAGATCCATCCGCTCGTGTGCGAGGCCTTCGGCGCCGACTTCGACGGCGACCAGATGGCCGTGCACGTGCCGCTGTCCGCGGCCGCGCAGGCCGAGGCAAAGAATCTGATGCTCTCGACGCGCAACTTGCTCTCGCCGGCTCACGGCCAGCCGGTCGTGACACCGCGGCAGGACATGATCCTTGGCTGCTATTACCTCACGATCGACAAGCCGACCAAGGAGCAGCCGCGCATGTTCGCAGACTACCGCGAGGTACGGTCGGCCTTCGATATGGGCGTCGTCGGGCTGCACACGCCGGTGAAGACCGCGTACAACGGGCAGGTCTTCGATACCACCGTCGGCCGCGTGCTCTTCAACGAGGCGCTGCCCGAGGACATGCGCTTCCAGAACAAGACCATGGACCGCGGCGCGGTACGCGACCTCGTGTCCGACGTCTACCGGCTGCACGGCGGCGAAGTGACCGCGGAGGTCGTCGACCGCATCAAGGCGCTCGGCTTTGCCGCGGCGACGCGCGCCGGCGCGACCATCGCCGTCGACGACGTCGCGATCCCAAAGGAGAAGGCGACGACCCTCGCGGAGACCGAGCGCAAGGTCGCCGACATCGAGCGTCAATTCAAGCGCGGCCTCATCACCGAGGAGGAGCGCTATAACACCGTCGTCGCGTACTGGACCGAGGCCACGGACAAGGTGATGTCGGCGATGATGACCGGCCTCGATCGCTACGGCTCGATCTACATGATGGCCACCTCCGGCGCCCGGGGTAACCCACGCCAGATGGGCCAGATCGGCGGCATGCGCGGTCTCATCGCGGACCCGCAAGGCCGCATCATCGATCTCCCGATCCGCTCGAACTTCCGCGAGGGCCTCACCGTGCTGGAGTACTTCATCTCGACCCACGGCGGTCGCAAGGGTCTCGCCGACACCGCCATCCGCACCGCGGACTCGGGTTATCTGACGCGACGTCTCGTCGACGTCGCGCAGGACGTCATCGTCCGGCTCGAGGACTGCGGCGACGAGGACGGTGTCTGGATCGATGCGGCCGCCAACAGCGTCGTGCCGTTCGTCGATCGCATCGTCGGCCGGCTCGCGGCGCAGGACGTCGCGGACCCGAAGACGGGCGAGGTAATCGTCGCGCGCAACAACGAGATCACGGACAAGATCGGCGAGCGCATCGGCGAGCGAAAGGTCACGCAGCTGCGTGTGCGCTCGCCACAGTCGTGCCACGCCAAGTTCGGCATCTGCCGCAAGTGCTACGGCCGCAACCTCGCCACCGGCAAGCTGGTGGAGATCGGCGAGGCCGTCGGCATCATCGCGGCGCAGTCCATCGGCGAGCCTGGAACGCAGCTGACCATGCGTACGTTCCACACCGGCGGCATCGCCGGCGAGGACATCACCATGGGTCTGCCACGCGTCGAGGAGCTGTTCGAGGCGCGCGTCCCGAAGGGCCTCGCCATCATCAGCGAGATCGACGGAGCGGTGGAGATCCTACGCGAGCAGTCGGGCACGCGGAAGATCGTCGTGCGCAACCGCGAGATCTACGAGGTGCCGATCACCATCCCCGAGAAATACGTCATCGCCGTGAAGGACGGCGAGCGTCTCATCGCCGGACAGGCGCTGGCCAAGCCCGAAAAGCGCACGCGTGGCAAGACCGACTTCACCTCGCCGGTCACCGGCGTGGTGCACGTGACGGAGAGAGACAAGGTCACGATCTCCATGGAGGAGGTCGAGGAGCGCGAGTACATCGTGCCCCACCAGTCACGGCTTCGCGTCGAGAATGGGCAGAAGGTCTCGGCCGGCGATCAGCTGACCGAGGGTCCGGCGAACCCGCAGGACATCCTGCGCATCTCCGGACGCGAGGCGGTGCAGCGCTACCTCGTCAACGAAGTCCAGAAGGTGTACCGCTCGCAGGGCGTCACCATCAACGACAAGCACGTCGAGATCATCGTTCGGCAGATGCTGCGCAAGGTGCGCATCGAGGAGCCCGGAGACACCGAGCTCCTGCCGATGGAGCTTTTCGATCGCTTCGAGTTCGAAGACCTCGTCGGGCGGACCGTAGCGGCGGGCGGCGAGCCCGCGACGGCACAGACGGTGCTGCTCGGCGTCACCAAGGCGTCGCTGAATACGTCGTCCTTCCTGGCCGCGGCTTCCTTCCAGGAGACGACGCGCGTGCTCACGGAGGCGGCGGTCATGGCGCAGAAGGATCGTCTGCTCGGTCTGAAGGAGAACGTGATCATCGGCAAGCTCATCCCCGCCGGCACCGGTCTCCCGCTGCGCCGCTCGCAGCTCGACTGGCTGCCAAAGGCCAAGAGTCTGGCGTCGGTCCTGACCGAGGAGGAGACCGTCACGCCGGCGGCACCACCGGAGGAGGACCTGTCGCTCGAGGACTTCGACGAGGATCTCGAGGACGACGAGGAGCTCGAGGGCGAGGAGAAGGCCGAAGAGAAGGCCGAAGCCGAGTAGTCACTGCGCGATGCCACGAAGAAACCGAGGGGCGCCGCGAAGGCGGCGTCCCTTTCTTATGTCGTTTCGCGACCAGCGGGTGGGGGAGGTCGCGACCGCTACCCGGGCCTAGGTCGGCTCGCGCGAACGCTGGCCTTCGTGATCCTCAACGCTCGAGGCCGGGTGCTCGCCAACGGCGATGCGACGCCGTGGCCGGCTCGGCCGCGGCTGCCGCGCCGGCCCTCCCGCCGCTACCGGCGCGGACCGCGGCGCCGAGCCTCACGCCGGCGAATCTGCTGCCGTCGCCGCCCGTTCCTTGACCCTTCGCGAAACGCTCCGGTAAACTCATTATTCGGCTGTCCTCAGGACGGTGACCGTCTGCGCTTGCCGCGGGCGGTCATTTCGCGCATCGGCCTCGCCGTCATGGTCTTGGCGCCGACGGTCGCGCTGCGCACGGGGCCCTTTCTCCGCAAGGAGTTGGCGCCTCGGCGTCCGAAATGACTTCCGCTATGGCGTAGCCGGGGCGCCGCGCGTCGTCGCGCGCCGCTCGCAAAACGAATAGGAGACCTATGCCCACGATCGCGCAACTCGTCCGCAGGCCGCGGAAACGAGTGTCGAAAAAAGTGAAGACGCCGGCGCTGCGTGTGACTTGGAATTCGCTGCAGGGCCGCTACACCCCACTGCGTCGCGGCGCCCCGCAGAAGCGCGGGGTCTGCGTCGTGGTCCGCACCATGACGCCGAAGAAGCCGAACTCGGCGTTGCGCAAGATCGCCCGCGTGCGCCTGACCAACAACATGGAGGTCACGGCGTACATCCCCGGGATCGGGCACAACCTTCAGGAGCACTCCGTCGTGCTGGTGCGCGGCGGTCGGGTGAAGGACCTGCCGTCCGTGAAGTACCACATCGTCCGCGGCACGCTGGACGCGGCGGGCGTTCGCGATCGCAAGCAGGGCCGTTCGAAGTACGGCGCGAAGGCGCCCGAGAAGCAGAAGCCGGGGGCATCCTGATGCCACGCCGACCGCGTCCGACTGTCCGCGAGCAACTCCCTGACCCGCGCTACAACAGCGTCTCGGTGCAGCAGTTCATCAACAACGTCATGAAGAGCGGCAAGAAGTCCGTTGCCACGACGATCGTGTACGGCGCGCTGGCGCAGGCCGAGGCGCAGGCGCGTCGCAACGCCGTCGAGGTGTTCGACACCGCGATCCGCAATGCCACACCGCTCATCGAGGTCAAGCCGCGTCGCGTTGGCGGCGCAACCTATCAGGTGCCGGTCGAGGTGCGTCCGACGCGGCGCATGTCGCTGGCGACACGCTGGCTCATCGACGCCGCGCGCAAGCGCTCGGGGAAGTCCATGCGCGAGAAGCTCGCGGCCGAGCTGATGGACGCGATGAACAACGCCGGCGGCGCGGTGCGGCGCAAAGAAGAGACCCACAAGATGGCGGAGGCCAACAAGGCCTTCAGCCATTACCGCTGGTAATAGGTACGGAATGGCCGTGGCAGTAGCACCGAACGAGGCACGCGAATCGGTACGGCAGGAACCGCTGGACCGCGTCCGCAACATGGGGATCATCGCCCACATCGACGCGGGCAAGACGACCGTGACCGAGCGCATCCTCTTCTACACCAAAAAGATCTACAAGATCGGTGAGGTCCACGAGGGCGCGGCGACGATGGACTGGATGCCGCAGGAACAGGAGCGCGGCATCACCATCACCGCCGCCGCGACGACCTGCTTCTGGCAGGACCATCGCATCAACCTCATCGACACGCCGGGACACGTCGATTTCACCGTCGAGGTGGAGCGCTCGCTGCGCGTGCTCGACGGCGCGGTCGTCGTCTTCGACGGCGTCGCCGGTGTCGAGCCGCAGTCGGAGACGGTGTGGCGTCAGGCCGACAAGTACAACGTGCCCCGCGTCTGCCTCGTCAACAAGATGGATCGTCTCGGCGCCGACTTCGATCGTACCGTCGAGATGATCAAGGAGCGCCTCGGTGCGAAGCCGGTGCGCATCCAGCTGCCGATCGGCGCGGAGGATCGCTTCCGCGGCGTGATCGACCTCATCGACCAGAAGGCGCTCGTGTGGGAGCAAGACACGCCCAGCGAGCCGACTATCGCCGAGATCCCCGCGGATCTACGCGACGCGGTCGTCGCGGCGCGTGAGGCGATGGTCGAGGCGGTCGTCGAGACCGACGACAACCTCCTCCATCGCTACCTCGAAGAGCACCACATCGCCGCGGACGAGCTGCGCGCCGCGCTCCGGCGCGCCACCGTCGAGAACAAGCTCGTCCCGGTCCTATGCGGAGCGGCGCTGCGGAACAAGGGCGTGCAGCCGCTGCTCGACGCGATCGTCGCGTACCTGCCGTCGCCGCTGGACGTCCCGCCAGTCGAGGGTGAGAACCCGAAGACGGGCGAGGTGTTGGTGCGCCGGCCGGACGAGAATGAGCCCTTCAGCGCCCTCGCGTTCAAGATCATGGCCGATCCGTTCGTCGGCAAGCTCGCGTTCTTCCGTGTCTATAGCGGCACGCTGCGCGCGGGAGACACGGTGCTCAATCCGACGAAGGACCGCCGCGAGCGCATCGGGCGCATCCTGCTGCTCCACGCCAACCACCGCGAGGAGGTCCAGGTGGTGACCGCGGGCGACATCGCCGCCGGGGTCGGGCTGAAGAGCACCACTACCGGGGATACGCTGTGCGACCCGAACAAGCCGATCGTGCTCGAATCCATCAAGTTCCCCGAACCGGTGATCTCCGTCGCCATCGAGCCGAAGACGAAGGCGGATGAGGAGAAGATGTCGCTCGCCCTGGCGCGGCTCGCCGAAGAAGATCCGACGTTCCGGACGCGCACCGATCCGGAGACCGGGCAGACGCTCATCAGCGGGATGGGCGAGCTGCACCTCGAGGTGATCGTCGACCGCATGCTCCGCGAGTTCCGCGTCGCGGCCAACGTCGGCCGTCCGCAGGTGGCCTACCGCGAAACGATCACGCGCAAGGCCGAGGGCGAAGGTCGTTACGTGCGCCAGAGCGGTGGTCGCGGCCAGTACGGGCACGCCGTCCTCATTTTTGAGCCGCTCGGTCTCGGAGAAGGATTCGTGTTCGAGGACAAGATCAAGGGCGGCGCGATCCCGCGCGAGTTCATCAAGCCCATCGAGCAGGGCATTCGCGAGGCGCTGGACAACGGCGTCGTGTACGGATACCCGATGGTCGATGTGAAAGCCACGCTCGTCGATGGTTCGTCCCACGACGTCGACTCGAGCGAGATCGCCTTCAAGATCGCCGGCTCGCTGGCGCTCAAGGACGCTGTCGGAAAGGCAGGACCCGTCGTGGTGGAGCCGATCATGAAAGTCGAGGTCGTCGTGGCGAACGAGTTCATGGGCGACGTCATCGGAGATCTCAATGCGCGCCGGGGGCACGTCACCGGTATGGAAGAGCGCGCCAATGCGCGGGTCATCCGCGCGCTCGTCCCGCTGGCCACGATGTTCGGCTACGCCACGGACCTGCGCAGCAAGACCCAAGGGCGCGGCACTTACAGCATGGAATTCGATCACTACGAGCAGCTGCCAGCGAGCCTGCTCGATTCGATCAACAAGAAGTAAGCGGAGGGTTTGAGGGGGAGACATGGCCAAGAAGAAGTTCGAGCGCACCAAGCCACACGTCAACGTCGGCACCATCGGGCACATCGACCACGGCAAGACCACCCTCACCGCCGCCATCACCAAGGTGCTGTCGCTCAAGGGTGAGGCCGAGTTCCGGCCCTTCGACTCCATCGACTCGGCCCCGGAGGAGAAGGCCCGCGGTATCACCATCTCCATCGCCCACGTCGAGTACGAGACCGACAAGCGCCACTACGCCCACGTCGACTGCCCCGGGCACGCCGACTACATCAAGAACATGATCACCGGCGCGGCGCAGATGGATGGCGCGATCCTGGTGGTCTCGGCCGCCGACGGCCCCATGCCCCAGACCCGGGAGCACATCCTGCTCGCCCGTCAGGTCCAGGTGCCGTACATCGTGGTGTTCCTGAACAAGGTCGACATGGTCGACGACCCCGAGCTGCTGGAGCTGGTCGAGCTCGAGGTCCGTGAGCTCCTCTCCAAGTACGGCTTCCCCGGGGACAAGCTCCCGGTGATCAAGGGCTCGGCCCTAAAAGCCCTCGAATCCGGCTCCAAGGACACCAACGCCAGCGAGTTCAAGCCGATCTTCGAGCTGATGAACGCCGTCGACACCTACATCCCGACCCCGGTGCGGGAGAAGGACAAGCCCTTCCTGATGCCGGTGGAGGACGTCTTCGCCATCAAGGGCCGCGGTACGGTAGCCACCGGGCGGGTCGAGCGCGGCGTGGTCAAAGTCGGCGAGGAGATCGAGATCGTCGGCATCAAGGACAGCCGCAAGAGTGTGGTCACCGGGGTGGAGATGTTCCGCAAGCTCCTGGACCAAGGCGAAGCCGGGGACAACATCGGTGTGCTCCTCCGTGGCATCGAGCGCGACGACATCGAGCGCGGCCAGGTCCTGGCCAAGCCCAACACCACCAAGCCGCACAAGGTGTTCATGGCCGAGACCTATGTCCTCTCCAAGGAGGAGGGCGGCCGGCACACCCCCTTCTTCACCGGCTACAAGCCCCAGTTCTATATCCGCACCACCGACGTCACCGGCGAGGTCAACCTGCCCGAGGGCCAGGAGATGGTCGTGCCCGGGGACAACACCAACCTCAAGGTCTCCCTGGGCCAGCCCATCGCCATCGAGGACGGGCTGCGCTTCGCCATCCGCGAGGGCGGCAAGACCGTCGGTGCCGGTGTGGTCACCAAGGTCATCGAGTAAGGAATAGGACATGGCGAAAGACACCCGACCGATCATCACGCTCGCGTGCTCCAACTGCCGCGAGCGGACCTACGCGACGACAAAGAATCGGAAGAACGATCCGGATCGCCTCGAGCTGACGAAGTTCTGCCCGCGATGCCGGAAGCACACGGCGCACAAGGAGACGCGTTAGCGAGCAGAGCCCCGTACGGCAGTAGCTCAATAGGCAGAGCAGCGGTCTCCAAAACCGCCGGTTGCAGGTTCGAGTCCTGCCTGCCGTGCACGCGAGAAAGGGAAGACGATGGCCGCGCAGATGGGGATCTTCCGCTTCGCGGAGGAGTCCTGGTCCGAATTGAAGAAGGTGAGCTGGCCGACGCCGGAGACCGTGATCCGTCTGACGATCATCGTGCTCGTGATCTCGGCGCTGGTCGGCGTGTACATCTTCGCCTTTGACAATCTCTTCACCGCGGCGATCACCAAACCGATCGTGGAGCAGCGCACGTGAGCGACGAGAGACCGATCGAAGAGCGGCCCGAGGAGAACGCGCCAGAAGAGGAGCGTCCCGAGGAGCGCACCGAGGATCTGACTCCGGCTGAGCCCCCCGCCGAAGAGGGCGCCGGCGAGCGCCGCCTCAGCGATGAAGAGGTCGCCGCCGCCGCGCGCGCGTTCCTCGGGGAGGCGCCGCCGGAGCGGGAAGACGAGGTCTCTGAAGAGGAGGCCAAGGCCCTCTTCCGCCGCGCCGTCACGCCGGAGCGACCAACCGACGGCAGCGTCGCCGTGGCCGAGCCGCCGACCGTTCCCCAGCCACCGGTCGAAGCGCCGCCGCCGGCCCCCATGCCGAAGGAGGGCGAGCGGCGGTGGTACGTCATCCACACCTATTCCGGCCACGAGAACAAGGTCAAGACGAACCTCGAGCACCGCATCGCCTCGCTGGACATGAAGGACAAGATCTTCCAGGTCCTCGTGCCGACCGAGGAGGAGATCGAGATCAAGAACGGCAAGCGTTTTCCGGTGGAGAAGAAGGTGTTCCCCGGGTACGTCCTGGTCGAGATGGTTATGGACGACGACTCCTGGTACGTGGTGCGGAACACCCCCGGCGTCACGAGCTTCGTCGGATCGGGCAACAAGCCCACGCCGCTGACCGACACCGAGGTGAAGGCGATCCTCCGTCAGATCAAGATGGAACAGCCCAAGTACAAGGTGGCCTTCACCAAGGGCGAGGCCGTGCGCGTCACCGACGGACCGTTCGCGGACTTCCACGGTGTCGTCGACGAAGTCCATCCGGACCGCAACAAGGTCAAGGTGCTGGTCTCGATCTTTGGCCGCGAGACGCCGGTCGAGCTCGACTTCCTGCAGATCGAAAAGTTGGTGAAGTAGATGGCGAAGAAGGTCAAAGCGGTGGTCAAGATCCAGGTCGAAGCCGGCAAGGCCACGGCCGCGCCGCCCGTCGGCCCGGCGCTGGGCCAGCACGGCATCAACATGATGGCGTTCATCAAGGAGTACAACGAGCGGACGGCGAAGTTCGCCGGCGCCATCGTGCCCGCGGTGGTCACCGTCTTCGAGGACCGCTCCTTCACCTTCGTGACGCGGACGCCGCCGGCCGCGGACCTGATCCGCAAGGCCGCCGGCATCGAGAAGGGCTCGGCGATCCCGAACAAGGAGAAGGTCGGAAAGATCAGCCGCGCCAAAGTCGAGGAGATCGCGCGCACGAAGTTGCCGGACCTGAACGCGAACGATCTGGAGGCGGCGGTGAAGATGATCGAGGGGACGGCCCGCTCGATGGGCGTGGAGGTCGCGTGATGGCGGAGCACGGAAAGCGCTACCGCGCGTTGGCGGAAAAGATCGAGCGCGGCAAGGCGTACTCGCCCGAGGAAGCGGTCAAGCTGGTGAAGGACACCTCGCAGGCGAAGTTCGACACGACGGTCGAGGCACATTTCCGGCTCGGCGTCGATCCGAAGCAGGCCGATCAGCTCGTCCGCGGCACCGCGATCCTGCCTCATGGCACCGGCAAGAAGATCCGCGTGGCCGTGTTCGCCACCGGCGACAAAGCCCGCGAAGCCGAGGCCGCCGGCGCGGACGTGGTCGGTGCTGACGATCTCTCCAAGCGGATCGAGGGCGGCTGGATGGACTTCGACATCGCCGTCGCCACGCCCGATCTCATGGGCATGGTCGGCCGCCTCGGTCGCGTGCTCGGCCCGCGCGGGCTCATGCCCAACCCGCGGTCGGGCACCGTCACCAACGACATCAGCAAGGCGGTCCGAGACGCGAAAGGCGGCCGGGTCGAGTTTCGCGTGGACAAGACCGGCGTCGTGCACACCATCATCGGCAAGGCGTCGTTCACCGAGGCGCAGCTGATGGAGAACTTCACCACGCTCGTCGACGCGCTCGTGCGCGCCAGGCCGAGCGGCGTGAAGGGCATCTACGTCCGTGGCGCGCATCTCACGAGCACCATGGGGCCGAGCGCAAAGCTCGACCTGCCACAGACCCTGGCGCTGGCGAGCAAGGCCGCGGCCTAGCTAAACTCGTCGCGAACTGAATAGCCCGAGAAGCAGGTGCTCTCAAGATGGGAGAGCTTGAACGGGACGCTGATCCCGGCCCGCGGAGGCGAAGCGAATCGGCACCTCGTCGTGCCTGACGACCTTCGGCCCGTGGGACCGAGGGTCGTTTTCGTTGAACAGAGGAGGTGAGGGCGTGCCGAAAGCAGAGAAGCTGGAGCAGGTCCAGGAGCTGGAGCAGACGCTGGCGGACGTTGCCGGGCTGGTCCTGACCGATTACCGCGCGCTGAAAGTGGCCGAGCTGCAGGACCTTCGCCGCAGGCTCCGCAAGAGCGGCATCGAATACCACGTGGTGAAGAACACGCTCTTCCGGATCGCCGCGCGCGAGCGCGGGCTGCCGGATATCGACCCGCTGCTCTCGGGCCCGATCGCGATCGCGATCACCAAGACCGACGAGGTCGAGCTGGCGAAGGGGATCGTTGACGAGACCCGAACGCTCAAGAGCCTGCGGATCTACGGCGGCGTGGTGCGCGGCCGCGTGATGGGGGCCGAAGAGATCACAGCGCTGGCCGCGCTCCCTGGAAAGGCGAGCCTGCAAGCGACGATCGTGGGTGTGCTCGCCGCACCACTCTCGCAGCTGACCGCGATGCTGCATGCACCGATGCGTGAGCTCGTCGCCACATTCGCGGCACGAGCCGCCAAAGCCTAAAGAGAAGGAGAACGAAGGATGGCGACAGCCACCGCACCCGAAACCACCGAGTCCGCGAAGTTCGACAAGCTGGCGAAGGAGATCGAGTCCTGGTCGATCCTGGAGATCGCTCAGTTCGGCAAGTACCTGCAGGAGCGCTGGGGCGTCTCCGCGGCACCCGTCGCGGTCGCGGCCGCACCAGGTGGCGGCGGCGGAGCGGCACCCGCGCCAGCCGAGGAGAAGACCGAGTTCACGATCGTCCTCAAGGAGATCGGCGCTTCGAAGATCAACGTGATCAAGACGGTCCGCGAGCTCACCGGTCTCGGCCTGAAGGAGGCCAAGGACCTCGTCGACTCCGCACCCAAGCCGGTCAAGGAAAACGTCGCCAAAGACGAGGCCCAGAACATGAAGAAGAAGCTCGAGGACGCCGGCGCGACCGTCGATCTGACGTAGTTCGAGCACCCAAGCAGGCAGTATTGCTGCAGCCGATGCATACACGTGCATCGTTCTCGGGCTCGGTCGCCAAGGTCTGGACAAAGACCTAGAGTGCCCTTCGCGGACCTGCGGGTCGGCGGGTTCGCGAAGGGTGTCGAGCTGGGGCTTCCTCCCCGCTCTGGCTGTCGACGGACGGCTAAGGGCAATTGGTGGGAAGCCCCGGTTCGTTTTCTAGCGCCGCTTCGGGGGGCGGGCCGGGCGAAACCCTCTCTTCCGGCGGTGGCTCAGCTCCGCTCTGAGGCGTGGCGCCGCCTCCAGCCAGCGGATCCACTCATTCAGCGCCGTTGTCTTGCGCGCCTGACGGCGCCACACGCACCCGCCCCCGCGACGCGTGGCGGCTCCCGCCTCCAGCGGACTGAGCCACCGCCGGCGGGGTCCCTCGCCCGGCCCGCCGCCCATGAGCGGCGCGCAAACGAGCTCGATGGGCGGGTAGCAAAAGTGACCCTGTGTGCT
>VBHP01000117.1 GCA_005881435.1 Chloroflexota bacterium
TACGACCTCATGGCCGCGTACTGGCCCACGGCCGATGCCGATCCCTCGATCCCGGAGTACATGGCCGAGTTCGCTCGCATCTGGAGGGACAAGCCGAAGGTCGTGTTCTCGAAGACCCTTCAGAGGGTCGACTGGAACAGTCGCCTCGTGCGTGGCGACGCTGCCGCTGAGATCCGTAGGCTGAAGCAGGGATCCGATCGCGACCTATCGATCGGGGGTCCGACGCTCGCCGCGACCGCGATCCGCCACGGCCTCATCGATGAATACCGGCTCATGGTCAACCCTGTCGTCTTGGGCGCCGGCACTCCGTTCTTTTCCGCTGTGGACCGACCGATCAGTCTGCGGCTGCTGGAGCGACGCTCATTCGCCGCGGGAGTCGTCTACCTGCGCTACGCGGCGGCCGACGCCGGGCGCTGAGCCCGTCGGCTCGATCGCGCATCGTCGGAGATCGAGCGC
The DNA here is from genome assembly GCA_005881435.1 of Chloroflexota bacterium. Taxonomy (GTDB): domain Bacteria; phylum Chloroflexota; class Limnocylindria; order P2-11E; family CF-107; genus CF-107. Next base: position 457 of record VBHP01000117.1, read on the forward strand.
GTACACGCGACGGTCCTCGCCGAGTCGCTTCGCCCAAGAGGATCCGGACGTCGCGATGTCGGCGCCGGTCGCGAGTCGACAGCCTTCGAGGGTGAGACCGGCCTCCGTGTAGGCGGGCGAAAGCGATTGCAGCGAGTCGAGCTCGAGCGGCGCCACTCGCGCCCCACGGTCGTTGGCCTCGACCGACACCAGCACGCGGATTGGAGCACCCGCCTTGGCCAAACGCGCCAAGGGCTCGAGGACGCGCGGATCACCGTCGAGCAGACCGCGGAGCAGCGAGCCCCACGGAAAGTTCACCGTCACCTCGTCTGCGCGTTGGTGCAGCTCGCACGGGAGCGCCTCGATCGAGGCGACAACAAAGAGCGCGTTGCTCAACTTGCGACGTTGCGCCGTGTGCGATCCGTCGCGAAGGCGATCGGTGCTTGGATCGATCGCGATCGCGAGTGCCGCGGGGTCGTTGCGGGCGAGGCGAAGCGACGCGTGACCGTCACCGGCGCCCACGTCGACGACGACGCGGGCGAATGCGGCGGTCAGCCGGTCGACTTAACCGACGTCCACCTCGGTGAGCTTTCGTCCGACCAGGATGCGCATGCCGATGATCCTACCGAGCCCGCAGCGCGACCGTCACTCGATCGTCGCCGTCGATACCGAAAGGATCGGCGGCAGGTAAGCCGCGACGCGTTCGTAGCTCTTGCCGCCGTCGGCGGAGCCCCAGACATCGCCGCTGACCGTCCCGAAGTAGATGCCGACGGGATCCAGTCTGTCGGTGGCGATCCCTTCGCGCATGACCTCGAGCTGCGCGCCCTTCGGCAGCCCGCGATCGGTTCGTTTCCACGTCTTCCCCCGATCGTTCGTGCGCCAGACCGCGATGCCCGGCGTCGGTGCGAGTCGCAGTCTCTCGTCGAGGGGGATGACGTAGGCGGTGTCGGGGTCGTGCGGATCGATTGTTCCGGCGAAGCCAAAGTTCGTCGGCAAGCCCTCCTGGCGGTCCTCCCAATGCTTCTGCTCGGCGTTGCGGAAGTAGACGCGGTGATGGTTGCGCTGGAAGAACTCGCCGCCCTTTTCCGGGTGCGAGACCATGTGGTGCACGCACTGCCCGACCTCCGGCTCGGGGTTCGGCTGGAATTCGGCGCGCGTCCCTTCGTTCCACGGCCGCCAGGACTTGCCGCCGTCTTCGCTCAGGTACGCGCCTCCGGCACTGATGGCGATGGCGATGCGCTTGGGGTCTCCCGCGTCGACGGCGATGGAATGCAGCGCGGTCTCCCCCGCCCCGCCGGGCGACCACTGGTCGCTGGTGGGGTGATCGATGAGCGACAGCACCGGCTCCCAGGTCATGCCGCGGTCCGTGCTCTTGAACAGGCCGGCCGGGGCGACCCCGGCCCAGACCACATTCGGCGTCTTGGCGTGACCGGGCTCGATGTGCCAGGTGCGGCGGAAGGTGTTGCGATGACCTTCCGGATAGGCGGGATTGCTCGCGACCGTCCAGGTCTTGCCCTGGTCGCGGCTGACCTGCACCTTCGGCCCGCCCCAGGTGTTGTTGCAGGCAGCGAACATCGATTCGCCGTCGCGATGATCGAACGACATGTGGAACACGGGCTCGCCGGCGAAGAGCGGCCCCTCCTGGACCCAACGCGTCCGCGTCTTGCTCGAGCGCAACACATAGGCACCCTTCTTCGTGCCGACCATGATCGCGACGCCGCGCTTCATCTTTTTCTCCTTAACCCCCTGAGATCGCCGGTATCAAATGGACGATGTCGCCCTCGCGGAGAGCGGTGCGTTCGCCGTTGAGCCGTCGAATGTCTTCGTCGTTGGCGAAGATATTCAGGTGCTCGCGCAGCCTGCCGTGCTCGTCGCGGACACGCTCGCGGAGTGCGGGGCAGGCCTCGATGGCGCGCTCGAGCGCTTCACCGACCGTCGTCGCTTCGACATTCAGTCGCGAACGGCCCGCGAAGTCGCGGTACGCGCCACGCAGCAGCACCGTCACCTGGCTCACGCCGCACCGCCCAGCACCGTGAACCGTCCCTGCCAGCCGGCGCGATAGCGCTCCACCCAGGCATCGATCGCCGCGACCCCGCGCACGTCGAGCGCATACAGGCGGCGACGGCCGTGCGTGCGCACTCGGACGATCCCGGCGGCGCGCAGCACCCCCAGATGCTTCGACACCGCGGGCCGGCTGATGGCCGGAAAGCACCGCGCCAGCGCGCCGGCGGTGAGCTCCTCTCCCGTCGAGAGTCGCTCCACGATGCCCCGTCGCGTCTGATCCGCGAGCGCCTCGAAGGGGTCGACCGCGGTGAGTCGGACCGGGCGCGGCAGACGTGTAACCACGGGGTTACATATTAGCCGCGGCCGTCAAGCGCGACGCGCCGGGACGTTGCGACCGCGAAGCTCGCCGGCGAGGTCGGGCGGCACGTTGGCCTCGAGGGTGATGCCCGCTTCGCCGTACTCCTCCCGCAGCAGCGCGCCGCGCTCGCGCACCCGCTGCAGCAGCGCCGAGGAGTCGTACGGGATGGTCACGCGCACCCGGCGCCAGCCCGCGGACGCTTCGCGTCGCAGCGCCTCTCGCAGCTCGGTCAGGCCCTCGCCGGTCCGCGCCGAGACCAGATGCGCCGCCGGAAACTCCAACGTCAGCGCCTGGCGGCGCTGTGGATCGTCGGACAGCAGATCGACCTTATTGAAGACCACCAGCCGCCGGCGCTCCGCGAGCTCGAGGTCGGCAAGGACGGAGTCGACCGTCCGCATCTCCGCGTGGAGCTCCGGCGACGCGACATCGACGATGTGCACGAGCACATCCGCCAACCCCAGCTCCTCCAACGTGGCGCGGAACGCCGCGACCAGGGCTGGCGGCAGCTTCTGGATAAAGCCGACGGTGTCCGAGAGCAGCATCACGCGGCCGCCGCCGAGCTCCAGCCGCCGCGTCGTCGGATCCAGCGTGGCGAAGGGCTGGTCCGCCACCAGCACATCCGCGCCGGTGAGCGCGTTCATCAACGTCGACTTGCCGGCGTTGGTGTAGCCGACGAGCGAGGCCAGGAACAGATGCTCGTCGTCGCGGCCGCGCCGCGCGCGCTCGCGGTGCGCGCGAACGTCCTCGATGCGACGTCGGACGTCGGTGATGCGCTTGCGGATCACCTGACGGTCGCTCTCGAGCTTCGTCTCGCCCGGACCGCGGGTGTTGATGCCGCCACCGAGGCGCGAAAGCTCGCGTCCGATGCCGGCCAGACGCGGCAGCCGGTACTGCAGCTGGGCCAGCTCGACCTGCAAGCGGCCCTCGTGGCTCTGGGCGTGTTTGGCGAAGATGTCGAGGATGACCGCGCTGCGATCGATGACTCGGACGTCGAGCCGCTCCTCGAGATTCTTCTGCTGCGACGGCGAGAGCTCGTCGTCCGCCACCACGAGGTCGAAGCGCGCCCGTCCCTTCTCCGTCGAGATCTCGACGACTTTGCCCTTGCCCACATACGTAGCCGGATCGGGCCGCGAGCGCCGCTGGATCGACTGGCCCACGACCTCCGCGCCCGCGGTGCGCACCAGCGTGGCGAGCTCGTCCAGTGATCGTTCGACGTCGAACGTCGAGCGCCCGTCTTCGACCGCGACGAGAAAGGCGCGCTCGGCCGCGGCTTGGGTGTCGATCATGCGAGCCCGTTCCATTCTCCGCGGAATACCTCTTCCGCAGGTCCCGACAGGATCA
>VBHP01000083.1 GCA_005881435.1 Chloroflexota bacterium
CTCGAGGTGACAACCTTCTACCCGTACCTCTCCGGCCGCGACAATCTGGCCGCGATCGCGATCCTGCGTGGACGTGGCGCACAGGGCCGCATCGACGCGCTCCTCGAGCGACTCGGACTGGCGCAGCGTGCCCGATCGAAGTTCCGCACGTACTCGCTGGGCATGCGCCAGCGGCTCGGCGTCGCATCGACGCTTCTGGCCGACCCGGCCGTGGTGATCCTGGACGAGCCGGCGAACGGTCTCGATCCCGCGGGACAGCGTGAGATCCGCGAGCTCATCCGCGAGCTGGCGCAAGAGGATCGCGCCGTGCTGCTCGCGAGCCATCTGCTGCACGAGGTCGAGCTGGTCTGTGACCGGGTCATCGTCATGAAGAAGGGAACGGTCGTCACCGGCGGCACCATCGCGGAGGTCACGCATCGCGATAGTTACTTCCGGATCGACGTACCCGACGCGACACGTGCGGCAGGCCTCATTCGAGCGGTGCCGGGCGTTCGCGAGGTCCGCGTCCTGGAGGGCGCTCTCGACGTCGTCGCCGAGATGGATCGCGGTGCCGAGCTGAATCGGGCGCTCAGCGCGGCAGGCATCTACGCCAGCGCGATCGTTCCGACGGCCAGCACGCTGGAGGACGTATTCCTCGAGCTGACTGAGGAGGAGCGCAGTGCTCCGGCTGCTTCGTAGCGAGGCGTTTCGGCTGCAGCGCCGCTGGATGCCGTGGGTGTTGCTGTTGATCATCGCTGTGGGCGCAGTGCTCGTGTACCTGCTGATCTATACGAGCGTGAATGCCCAGTTGCAGGCAATCCGCAACGGCACGATCCCCGACCAACCGGGGACGAGAACGGCGATCGAGCAGACCGTTCGCCAGCTGCGTCCCGATCGCGTCCAAGCCTTCGGCGTAAGCATCGTCAATGGGATCGGCAGCATCATGCTCATCGTGCTCGCGGCGAGCCACATCGGCACGGAGTTCGGCTGGGGCACGTTGCGTACGCTGCTGGCTCATGGCGCGAGCCGAAGCGGCTTTTTCGTCGCGAAGCTAGCGACGCTCTTGATCTTCGCCGCAGTCTTCGCGCTGGTCGGCGTCGTGGCATCCATCGCCGGCAGCTATCTCACCGCAGCCATTGGAGGCCTCGAGACTTCGCCCGGAGTGGATCTGCCCGCGGTAGCGAGCGCGGCCGCGCGCGGCGTATTCGCGTTCGTGCCATACATGGCGCTCGCGGTCGTTTTCGCGGTGTGGTCGCGCTCGGCCGGCGCGGGCATCGCCGCTGGTCTGGTGGCCTATTTCGCGGAATCGATCGTGGCCGGGATCCTGGTCTCGCTGAACCGCGATTTCGCCACGGTCGTGAATTACGGTCTGAGCCGCAACGTCGCATCGATCACTCGCGTCACCGTCGGCGCGAGCGTCGGACCCGCCGAAGGAGGCGCCGGCTCCGTGGCGTCGACGCTCCCGGATCAGGGCCAGGCAGCGCTCGTCCTCGTCACCTATACCGCGTTATTCCTCGCGCTCGCGTGGTGGCGACTCCGCGCTCGGGACGTCACCGTCAGCTGATCGCGACACCGGCGTCTCGCTTGGCCCACGTCTTGCGACGATCCGGGCTGCATGACTTTCGATCCGAATCGAGGCTTGGACCCGTCGCAGGTCGAGGATCGCCGTGGCGGCGGAGTGTCCCGCGGTGGACCAATCGTCGTCGGCGGCGGCGCGATCGGGCTGATCCTCTTCGTTGCCGCGATCGTGCTCGGCGTCGATCCCTTCGCTACGAGCTCGCCGTACGCGCAACCGGTGGACGCGCAGCAGACGCTCGAGCAATGCCGGACCGGCGCCGATGCGAACCAGCGCGAAGACTGTCGCATCGTCGGCTTCGTCGACAGCATCCAGAGCTATTGGTCGGACGAGTTCACGCGGCGCAATGCGCGCTACGTGAAGGCACCCACCGTGTTGTACAGCGGCTACGTCCAGGGTGAATGCGGTCTCGCCGACGCGGCGCAGGGACCCTTCTACTGCCCTCTGGACCAGAAGGTGTATCTGGACGTGAGCTTCTTCGACGAGCTGCATTCGCGCTTTGGCGCGCAGGGAGGGCCGCTCGCCGAGGGGTACGTCGTCGCTCACGAATACGGGCACCACGTACAGAACCTGCTCGGGCTGCTATCACAGAGCGGAGACCAGAACGCGTCGATCCGTACGGAGCTCATGGCGGATTGCCTTGCCGGCGTCTGGGCGAATCACGCCACCGCGACGGGGTACCTGCAGTCCGTGACCGACTCGGATATTGCGGCGGCGCTCGATGCCGCAGGGGCCGTGGGCGACGATCGCATCCAGCGTGAGACGCAAGGACGTGTCACCCCGGAGACGTGGACGCACGGCTCATCGGCGCAGCGTCAGGACTCCTTCCGCGCGGGCCTGAAGAGCGGCGACCTGGCGACCTGTACGCGGCGCTGAACCCTAGCCGGCCGTCGCCGCCTTCGCCTTCTCCCGATCCGCGAGCTCACGCCGGAGGATCTTCCCCGATGCGGTCCGCGGCACCTTGTCGATGAACTCGACCTCGCGCACACGCTTGTAGTCGGAGATCCGCGCCTTCACGAAGTCGATCAGCTCCGCGGGCGTGGCCGAGGCACCGGGTCGGAGCTGCACGAAAGCCTTGGGGATCTCCCCGGCCTCCTCATCGGATTTGCCGATGACGCCCGCATCGGCGACCGCCGGATGCTCGCACAGCACGGCTTCGACCTCCGCGGGCCCGACACCGAAACCCTTGTATTTGATGAATTCTTTCTTGCGATCGACGATGAAGACGTAGCCCTTCTCGTCCTTGCGGCCGACGTCGCCGGTGAAGAACCAGCCGTCGCGGATGACCGCGGCGGTGTCGTCCGGCTTGTTCCAGTAACCGCGCATGACCTGCGGACCGCGCACGGCGATCTCACCGACCTCGCCCGCCGGCAGATCTCGCGTGCCGGTCTCCAGGTCGACGATGCGATCCTCGGTGCCGACGATCGCCGGGCCGATGGACTCGAGCACCGCGGCATCGTGCGGATTGGCGTGCGTGACCGGTGACGTTTCGGTGAGGCCGTAGCCCTGAATGATCGGGATCCCGGTTCGCGCGACCATCTTGCGCGCGGGCTCCGGCGCCAGCGGAGCAGCGCCGCTGAAGAAGAACCGCACCGAAGAGAGATCGTGCTTGTCGACCTCCGGATGCGCCGCCAGACCGAGGACCAGCGGCGGGACGATGAAACAGACCGTCGCGCGATGACGCTCCACCAGCGTCAGGTACTCGACCATGTCGAAGCGCGCCATGATCACCTGAGTCGCGCCGAGGCTGACCGCTCCGGTCATCAGCAGATTCAGGGCATAGATGTGGAAGAACGGCAAGACATTGAGGAATACGTCGTCGCGTCGCACCGGGACACTGGCGAAGAACTGCTGCTGATTCGCGGTCAGGTTGCGGTGCGTGAGCATCACGCCCTTCGGGAAGCCCGTGGTGCCGCTGGTGTACGGCAGTGCGGCCAGATCGTCCATCGCGGTCTCCACCGCCGGTGCCGCGCCGTCCTCGGCCACGAGCGCGTCGAAGCGTTCGACGCCGTCCGCGGATGACGGGCCGGTCACGACGAAGCGCACGTTCGGGAGAGACGGTCGGATCGCGTCGACGATCGGAGCGAGGGCGTCGTCATAGAGGACCGCCTTCGCGCCGGAGTCCTCGACCTGGAAGCGCACCTCGCGATCCTTCGATTGCACGTTGATCGGGTTCACCACGCCGCCGGCCTTCAAGATGCCGTAGAAGGAAATGACGAACTCGATCGAATTCGGCATGAAGATCGTCACGCGGTCGCCGCCCCTCACGCCGCGGCGTGCCAGCGCTGCCGCGAACCGGTCACTGGCTGCGTCGAGCTCGCGATAGGTCACGACCCGATCGCGGTGCAGCAAGGCCGGCTTGCTGGCGACTTCTTGCGCTACCTCCCGCATCCGCTGGTGCAGCGGGATCTCGCGGTAAGTCCAGCGCTGTGTCTTCTTGGTCGCAAGCGTCATCTCGCACTCCCCTCGCGCTGCCACGCCCCCTGAGCCGCGGCGACTCTAGGTCCGGGCACGCAGCGGCGCAACCGGGCGTACGCTGCCGCGCACCGCGGCGGACTCACGCACCGCCGGGACCGCCGAGACGAAAGAGCGCGGCGCCCAAGGAGAAGACCGATGACAGTCGCCCATTACGCAGCGGAGCAGGCCCATCTTCCGGGACAGGCGCAGCTGGACGCGCAGAAACCGATCCGGGACGTGAACATGGAGCGAGCGGAAGGCTTCACCGAGCTCGAACGCATCGCCATCTGGGTTACCGACCGCGTCGGGACGATGCAGTGCTTCTTCCTCATCGCGATCTGGACCGCGTTCTGGCACCTCATCCAGCTGCATCTGATGCCGCTGATCATGGTCAGCCAGAACCTGCAGGACCGCTACGCCGAGCTACGCGCCGAGGCGGATTTCGAGGTGAACAAGAAGGCCGAGGCGGAGGTGGGCATAATCCTGTCCCACCTCAGCCATCAGAACGACCTGATGCTGGAGATCCTCCGTCGCGTGGAGCGCATGGAGCAGTCTCGCGCCCGCTGATCCCTCAGCGCGCTCCGGCGAGGAGCGCCGTGCGCACGGCGTCGACGAGCGTTTCGAGCTCGTAATCGCCGTCGTGTCGCACGCCGTTGATGAAGAACGTCGGCGTTCCGTTCACCCCACTCCGCACGCCGCTGATGAAGTCCTCGCGGATATGCGGCGCGAAGCGATGGCTTTCGACGTCCGCGTCGTACTGACCGAGGTCCAACCCCAGCGTGCCGGCGGCCCGACGGAGATCGCCGGGCTCGAGGGTGTCCTGGTGCTCGTAGATCCAATCGTGCATCTGCCAGAAGCGACGCTGGCTCCCTGCGACCTCGGCGGCCTCCGCCGCGAGCTCGGCGTGCGGATGCAAGGTGGTGATCGGAAAGTGGCGGAAGGCGAAGCGCAGGTCGGTCGGCATCAGCTCCTCGAGCTGCTTCACCACGGGATACGCCGCGCCGCAGAACGGACACTCGTAGTCGCCGTACTCGAGAAGCGTCACCCGCGCGTCGATCGGTCCGCGGATGTGATCGCGCGCGCCGGCGGGCAGCGTCAGTCGCGGCGCGTGGTACGACTGCCGCGGACTCATCTCGCGACGGGCGAGGCGAGCGACTCGAGCGCCGCGAGAATCCCGTCGGCGCCCGGATTCACGTTGATCGGCGAGAGGTACGACCAGCTGATCTTGCCGTCGTGGTCGACGACGAAGAGGGCCCGCTCCGACATGCCGCTGGCCTCGTCGTACGCGCCGTACGCACGTGAGACCGCGCCTTTCGGCTCAAAGTCGGCCAGCAGCGGAAACCGCAGCTTCTTCTCTTTGGCCCAGGCCTTGTGCGACCAGATGCTGTCGACAGAGATCCCGAGCAGCTCGGCGTTGAAGCGCTGCCATTCGGGCATCAGCTCGTTGTACAGCGACAGCTGGTCGGTGCAGACCGGACTCCAGTCGGCGGGGTAGAACACGAGCACGACGGGCTTCCCGCGGAGCGTGGACAGACGCAGATTGTTGCCGTCCGGAGTGGCCGGAAGATCGAAGTCGGGCGCGGCCGCTCCCGGTGCGAGCAGGTCAGCGGCCGGATTCGTGGCGCGATACTCGTTCATCACTTTCCCCCAAAGTCGTTCGACACCGTCACGCGGCGTCGCCCTCGTCGCTGCCGCGACGGACGAGACCGTATCCGTGACCGAAGATCACGCGCAGCACTCGGGACGCTTCGCGCGCCCTGACGGAGATGAGTCGTTGCCCTTCGCCGGGCGGAACGATGAGCGTGTACCCGCGCGCGAGCTCGCGATCGCCAACGGCGACGACACCGCGCTCGACCCACAACAACGCGCCCTCGTCGGCGCCGAGCGAGAGGGACACCGCGGCCTCCGGGTCGAGGACGCTGTCGAGGTAACGGCGGACGTCGCCATGCACGCGTAGCGGGGAGCCCGGTCCGACGAGCTCCTTGGTCGAAACGCCGTCGCCTTCCTCGAAGCGCGGCGCCTCGGCGTCGCTCAGGAGGGCGAAGCTCGCGCGCTCGGGCAACGGGTCGGTGGCGTACACGAGGATGAAGGCGTGTGCCGTTTCGTCGCCGTTGTTCATCTCGGAATGGATCATCCCGCGACGTCCTTCGGTCAGGCGACCGAGTTCGTCCCGGCCCATCTGTCCGCGAATCCCATTCAGCATGTCGTCGTGGTCGAGCGAACCGGCGAGCATGTAGAAGAGACGCTCGTTGTAGCGATGCGGGTGATGACCGATGCCGAGATGGGGTTCGATCGTCGAATCGTGCACGGTCACGAGTGGACCGCAGGCCTGGATGTCGACGTACGGACCGATCGACTCGACCGCCAGCAGCCCGGCCGCGCCGAACTCGGCGGGACCGAGCACGCGATAGTCCTCCGGACCGAGGACGAGGTAATCGGCGAGCGCGCTCGATCGCGCCATCAAATCGTCAGGCCGCCTTCGCCGCCGGCGCGTACACGGCGCGGATCGCGAGCGCAAGGACGGCGCCCGCGAACATCAACGCCAGCCACGACGGGAGCAGCCAATCGGGGTAAGTGACGCCGAGCAGCCCATCGATCGACCAGCGACCGTTGCCCAGGAGCGCGACGGCAAAAGCGCCCGCGGCGAGCGGAACCGGAAACTCCCAGCCGCCGGCCTGCGCCCAGAAGCCCTTGGGATAGTGGGCCACGATCGTGACCACGACGAGATCAGCGGCGACGACGCCGGCCCCGATCGGACCACCAAGGCCAAGGATCATCAGCAGGCCGCCGAGGGTTTCGCCCAACGCCGCGACGTAGGCCCAGAAGACGCCGGGCCGGAGACCGAGACCGTGGAACCAGCCGGCGACGCCGCTGATCGAGCCGCCCTGCCCGACCAGACCGAATTTCAGCAGACCGTGCGGCACGATCACCACGCCCACGGCGATTCGCAGCACCAGCACGGCAAGATCGAAGTTCATCGGACAACCCTCCTCCGAGCGCGTAGGCAATACAGGGTCACGCTGATGGTTTCCGCAGGCAAGTAGTTACCCGACGGTAACTAAGGGCGGCGCCGCGTCGTCTTGCGTCGGAGACCAAGGGACCGTTCGAGTTGGTGCAAGGTCTGATCCAGCCGCTCGGGCTGCGCCGAAGCGACGGGAATGAGGTACGTGCCTTTGAGCGCCGCGACGATCAGCGCGGCTATGCCCTCCGGTTCGATCTGCTCGTCGAGCGCGCCGTCCTTGCGTGCCTGACGCACGAGCGCGGCAAGCGTCTCGTGCCACGTGTCATCGGTCTTGCGCAGGATCGCCGCGATGGCCGGGTCGCGGGCCGCGCGCAGTGCGAGCTCGCCCATGACCGCAAAGAGCTGCGGCTCCTTGCGTGACAGCAGACGCAACCCTTCGAAGTGTGCCCGCAGCTGATCCGCCGGCGCCCCGCTGCCTGACAGCGTCGACCGAAATCGCGCCATGGCGTGGCCGACAACGCTCCGAACGAGGTCCTGCTTGTGCGGGAAGTAGTAATGCAACGTGGCGATGTTCACGCCGACCGCGCCGGCGATCTCTCGCGTGCGGAGCCCCTCGAAGCCATGTTCGGCGAGCTGCGCGTACGCGGCGCCGACCAGCGCCTCGCGTGTCGTCTCCGGCGCTCGCGCTCGAACCCGTCGGTTGCTCGTCCGCGTTGCAGGCATACGGTTCTTGACTCCCCATCAATCAGATGATTGAATACCAGAATACCCGATGGGAGGTGCTCCGATGGCAGAGACAGTAGTCCGAAGTGGTGCGAAAGCCTCGCATGTAGGGATCGCGGCGCGAGCGTTCAAGACTCTTGGGCACGCGGTCAATCCGTTGCTCTTGCCGCTTGCCGGGACCGGCCTGCTTCCGATCTGGGGCCTGGTGCAGCACCGCGGCCGTCGCTCGCAGCGTCTCTACCTCACGCCGGTCGCGATCTTTGCGACGGCGCAAGGATTTGTCATCCCGCTGCCATTCGGCGAGAGCACCGACTGGTGCCGCAACCTCATCGCCGCCGGCGGGGGCGTGGTGAAGTGGAAGCGCGTCGAATATCCGGTGACGGCACCGGAAGTCGTCACGATGGCTGCGGCGATCGACGCCTTCCCGAAGCTGACGCGCCCGTTCGTGCGCGCTTTTGGCATCAGCCGCGCGCTGCTGCTCCGGCGTCAGGTCCGCGACAGCAGGGGGTCGTAGCGCTCGGAGGACGACGCCCTCGGTCGCCCGGGAGCGTCGCGTCGCCAACACTGAGCCGAGGATGACCAGCGCGGAACCCGCACCGATGCCGAACGTCAGCGGCTCGCCGAGCACGAGGACGCCGAGCGCGAGCGCGACGGCCGGGTTGATGTAGGTGATGACGGTAGCCCGCGCGGAACCGACCTCGGCGATGAGCGCGAAGAACAAGATGAAAGCGAGCGCGGTGCAGACGATGCCCAACACCGCGACCGCGAGGATGACCTGAGCCGAAGGCGGATGGTTCGGGAGCTGCGTCAGGCCGAATGGCGCGTAGGCCAACGCGGTCAGTGCCAGGGAGGAGGCCACAACGCCGAGTACGGGCAGTCGCGAGAGGCGTCGCGAGATGATCGTCGCGCCGCTGGCGTAGCCCGCGGCCACCAGTGCGATCTCGCCGATCGCGGGAAGATCGCCGCCCGAGACGTCGAATCCGACGAGAACTAGGACGCCGATGAATCCAACGATGAGGCCGATCACTCGGCGCCGGTCAGGCCGATCGTCGTGTCCGCTGGTCAGCCACGCCAGGATGGCGGCGAAGAACGGCACCGTGGCGAGGAGCAATCCGCTCAGCGAGCTCGAGAGGCGCCGCTCGGCGTCGGAGAGCAGGAACCAGGGCGCCGCGACCTCGACAAAGGTGTAGAGCAGGAGCCAGCGCCAGTGCGGGAGGACGGGCCTCAGGTTGTCGCGTCGCGCAGCGAGCGGCAACAGCAGCGCGGTGCCGATGACGGTCCGCAACAGCACGAGCGTGGCGGGACTGAGCTCGCCGACGGCGATCTTGATGAAGAGGTACGGGATGCCCCAGATCAGGCCCATCGCGGCGAAGAGGATCCAGCCGCGTTGCGTCATCGCGACACGCTACCGGGTGGAGAACAGTGTTGCCCGCTTTACACGGACGCGAGGGCGTGTTGCAGCGACTCGGCCGTCGCGTTGCCGCCGCTGATCCAGAGCGCGACCGTCTTGCCGCGGAGGGTGTCACGAAGCTTCAAAGCCGCGGCAGTCGCGGCCGCGCCCGCGCCCTCGGCGACCTGGTGCCCCTCGACGAGGAGCAGCCGCATCGCGCGATAGAGCTCCTCGTCGCTGACGAGCACGAAGTCGTCCAGCAGCGCGGCGAGGATGCGCTGTGGCAGATCGAAGGTCGTACGCGTCGCCAGTCCCTCGGCGAACGTGCGGATCGGTCCGCCCTGATGCGGTCGTCGGTCGCGCCAAGTGAGGTATGCGCTCGGCGCGCCGTCCGACTGCACCCCAATGACGCGCACGCTCGGACGCAGATGCTTTGCCACGATGCAGGCGCCGGCGATACCGCTGCCTCCACCGACGGGAACGAGAAGCACGTCGACGTCGCGGCGCTCCTCCAGCACCTCGAGCGACGCCGTGCCAACGCCGGCGATCAGATACGGCTCGTTGCCCGAATGCACGTAACGGATTCTGTCGGCCGCGGCGCGGCGCTCACATTCCTCGCGCGCCTCGTCGTAATCGGCACCGTGCTCGACCACGGTCGCGCCGTGCGCGCGCATGGCCTCGACCTTCAGCGGATTGGCACCGCGCGGCGCGATGATCGTGACGGGTATGCCGAACGTCCGGCCGGCGTACGCCAGCGACTGGCCGTGATTGCCGGTCGACGCGGCGATGATGCCGCTCTTCGCGGTTGGATCTCGACCGAGCAGATTCAGACCGCCGCGGACCTTGAAGGCCGCGGTCGGCAGGGCGTTCTCGCACTTGAGCAGCGCCGTGAAGCCGAGCTTCTGCGAGAGCGCTTCTCGCCCGATCAGAGGCGTCGGGCGGATGTAGCCGGCCAGGAATTCTCGCGCGGCCAGCACGTCGTCGAAGCTGACCGGCAGGCCCGTCACCGGCCAAACGCTACGTCAAACGCGCGAGGCCGCCTCGACGGTGCCGCGCTGGACGACGAGCTCCTTTTCGTTCGATGCGACGCTCACTATCTTGCCGGTCTTCAGGTCGATCACCGTCGTCAGCGTGTAGCCGGAGCTGGAGAGGTACGACACCGCGTAGACGTCGTCGTTCACGCGAGCGACTTCGTACTTGGCGCTCGGCTCGGTCGTCGAGCCGTTCCCCGCCTGGCGTCGCTGGTCCGGCTTTTGACCGCCGATCTCGCGCCAAGCGACGGTGCCGTCGTTGCTGAAGCGATGCTCGAATTGCTTGCCCGCCATCGGACCGTCCTCGTAGGTCCAGCGAAGGGTCTTGCCGCGGATCGGATCGGAGCTCATCGATGTCCTCCTTGTGTGTGTGCCGACTGGCCCTGCACGCCGGGGACCATTCCGCTCGAGTCTACGTTCGGCGCGGTCGCGAGCGATTTTGCGTCGTGGTCGAGCGGACATCGATGGAGAAATGGTGTGAGGAGATGGAAGCCAGCGACGGAGGCCGCGTGGTCGTCGCCGCGCTCTCGAGGCGGCGGAGCTCAGCCATCGCCAGGAACGCCGCGCCGACGTCGGTCGGACCGAGTTCGCTGATGTCCACGCGCAGATCCTATCCGGCGCGGCGCTCCGCCCCGATGACGCCGGGCGCGTCGTCGTGCAGCGCCAGCCGCCGCTCCTGGGTCTCGAGATATCGAAGGATCGCGAGCAGTCCCACGTCCAGCAGCACATCGACTGTGGCGGTGAACCCGGAATCCAGGAACGCGAAGGGCTGCACCAGGAAGAGATCGACGAGCACGGCGAGCTCGAAGAGATGGAACGCCCGCAGCCTCGATCGCCTCAGAGCGACGACCCCGGCCACAATCAGGCCACCGGCCACAACACCGGCGGCGAGCTGGATCCACGAGGTGAGCGTGCTGCCCCCCGCGGCCTCGTCGAGGGCGGCTGTCGCGGATTCGATGCCGAACAGTGAGCCGGTGACGACCGCCGCTGCGGCGATGACGCTGAGGAGAAAACTGATCCCCTGGAGGACGAAGACGCCGGCGATGACTCGCCGGAACAAAATGCTCGACGCGATCGAGCGGTACCTCGCCGTCGCGGCGGTGCCGATCCGGCGCATAGGCGTCGGCTGCAGGGCTTGCGGAACGGCCGCGCGGAACCGCTCCCGCAGTGTCGCGACCAGCGGCTCGGATTGGTCCGCGTGAGACAGCAGGTCGAGCGCGTGGTCGCGTTCGACCTCGGTCAGATTGCCGACCACGAGCTTTTCGGCGAGCTCGACTGCGTTCACCAGGCACTCCTCTTGGCTCAAGACGCGAAAACGCCGGATCTGCCGCACCGCGAGGAACAGCAGGACAAAGATGACGTAGACGATCGCGGCCGTCGGTTTGAAGAAGTAGTTGTTGTCGGACGTGAGGAACTTTCCGAGCTCGTCGATGAACGCTCCGAATCCGGCGCCGCCGACAAGCGCGGCGATGAGGCGCGTCGTCGATGAGAGGAACAGCAGCAGCAACAGAATGGCCAATAGCATCCCCAGGCCGCCCCAAAGCACATGCGCGATGTGGAGGCCTTCGCCACCGAGTTGCGGGTAGCCCGCGGCCTCGAGGTAGATCCTGATGATCAGCAGCGTCGCGATGGCCGAGACCAGAAACGTGTCCAGAAGCTCCGAGTCCGCGGACCGAACCGGAATCCGGAGACCGAACCTCATGGTCGGCGCAGGCTCAGGTAGTGGTGCCACAGCAGTCGCGCCGCCACGGCACGCCACGGCCGCCAGCGCTCGCTGATCCGGTCGAGCTCCTGCGTGGTGGGCCGGCGTCGAAGTCGTTTGACTTGCTGCACCGCGCCGGACAATGCCAGATCGGAGGCGGGCCAGACATCGGGCCGGAGCAGCGCCATCAACAGATAGATGTCGGCGCTCCAACGACCGATCCCATCGAGTCTGATCAACGCCGCGCGTGCGGCGTCGTCGTCGAGGCTCGCGAGGTCACCGAAGTGGAAGCTTTTGCGCGCGATCGATTCGGCGAGAGCGCGGATGTAGCGAACCTTCTGTCGAGTCAGCCCGGCGCCTCGCAGCGAGGCTTCATCGATATCGAGCACTCGGTTCGGCGTGACTCGACCCACGGCCGAGGCAAGGCGCGCATACGCCGCGCCGGCCGAGGCGAGCGAGACCTGCTGCTCGAGGATGATGCGGATCATCGTGGCGAAGCCGGGCCCGCGGGACCAGAGTGGTGGCGGTCCGAAGCGAGTCACGATCGCCGCAAGATCTGGATCGACGCGCGTGAGGTGCGTCAGTCCGGCGACGAACCCGTCGCCGGTCAACCGATTCAGCTCCGTCGAAGCCGTCGTCGTGCCACCGGCAACGCTCATGGTCTCGCGGACCTAAACAGCCACCTTCGGCAGATCCGCCAGCGCCTGCTCAACTTTGTCGGCCGGGTACTCATAGTCCTCGAGCTGACCCTTCAGATACCGCTCGTAGGCGCCGAGGTCGAAGAGTCCGTGGCCTGAGAGGTTGAACGCGATCGTCTTCGCCTGTCCACTTTCACGGCACCGCAGCGCCTCGTCGATGACGACGCGGATCGCGTGCGCGGATTCGGGTGCCGGCACGAACCCCTCGGCGCGCGCGAACTGCACCGCCGCCTCGAAAGTCGGGTTCTGATGCACGGCGACCGCCTCGATCACCTGCGTGTCGTACAGGGCGCACACGGCCGGCGCCATGCCGTGGTAACGCAGCCCGCCGGCGTGGATCGGGGCGGGCATGAAGCCGTGCCCCAAGGTGTGCATCTTCAGCAGCGGCGTGGTCATGGCCGCGTCACCGAAGTCGTACAGGTAACGACCCTTGGTGAGACTCGGGGACGCCATCGGCTCGACGGCGACGATGCGCGCATCCGTCTTCCCCGCCAGCTTGTCCGCGACGAACGGGAAGGCGAAGCCGCTGAAGTTCGAGCCGCCGCCGACGCATCCGACGAGGATGTCGGCGCGTTCGCCGGCGAGCTCGAGCTGCTTCTTGGCCTCGAGACCGATGACGGTCTGGTGCATGAGGACATGGTTGAGCACGGACCCGAGCGAATACTTCGTGTCCTCGCGCGTCGCCGCATCTTCGACCGCCTCCGAGATCGCGAGGCCGAGGCTGCCTGGCGAATCCGGGTCGGCTCGGAGCGCGGCGCGGCCGGCATTCGTATCCGGGCTCGGGCTCGGTACCACCGAGGCGCCCCAGGTCTCCATCAGCACACGGCGATACGGCTTCTGGTCGTAGGAGACGCGGACCATGTAGACCTTGCATTCGAGGCCGAACATCCGCGCCGCCATCGCCAGCGCGCTGCCCCACTGTCCGGCGCCGGTCTCGGTCGCGAGACGTCGCACGCCCTCCTGTTTGTTGTAGTACGCCTGCGCGATCGCGGTGTTGGGCTTGTGGCTTCCGGCGGGGCTGACGCCCTCCCACTTGTAGTAGATGCGGGCCGGCGTGCCGATCGCCTTCTCCAGGCCCAGCGCACGGATCAGCGGCGTCGGCCGCCACAGTCGGTAGGCGTCGCGCACCGGCTCGGGGATCGGGATCCAACGCTCGCGCGAGACCTCTTGCTTGATCAGCTCGATCGGAAAGAGGGGTGCGAGGTCCTGCGGACCGATAGGCTGACCCGTTCCCGGGTGGAGCGGCGGCGGCAGCGGCGTGGGCAGGTCGGCCTGGATGTTGTACCAATGTGTCGGCAGGTCTTTTTCGTCGAGCGTGAACTTTCGCTGCGCCATCTCTCTATCCCCTCCCCGTTACTGCCCGCGGCGGTCGTGCCGCTTGGATTATGGCGTGAACCTACGTGCGCTTCTTGGCCTTGGTCGAAGAGCGTCGCTTCTTCGGCGTCTCCTTTTTCTTGGGATGCAGGCGCTCAGGAAGACTCTTGCGTCCGGTGGAGCGGTTCCACTCTTCGAACGTGTCGTCTTTGATCTTTCCCTCGACCAGCAGGTGAGCGAATTTGCGGCGCTGGGCCTTGCTTTTGAAGGGCACTTGACGCCTCCCTATCGGACCGAGCCTGGCTCGAGCCCGCAACACGGCGGGCTCGAGCCCTCACTCAACGATTCAGGAACCTGCGGCGAGTGCGGCGGCCTGGTCGATCAGCGACTGAGCCTGATCGATCCAGTC
This sequence comes from Chloroflexota bacterium, assembly GCA_005881435.1. Lineage (GTDB taxonomy): Bacteria > Chloroflexota > Limnocylindria > P2-11E > CF-107 > CF-107. Next base: position 14,242 of record VBHP01000083.1, read on the forward strand.
CTTCGCATCCGCTTCTTTGAGCTTCTGGTCTTTGAAGGCAGCGCCATCGAGTGCGTTCTTGATCTGGGTCGCCAGCGCGTCACGTTGGCTGGTCAAGCTCTGGATCGAGCTCTCGATCGAGTTGTAGACGCTGTCGTCCGTACTGCGCAGCGCCGTGGTGGAAGCCGTGAGCGTGTCCATGGCGAACTGGCCGAAGGGCGCGTTCAGCTGCTCGTAGACCTCCCCGAGGCGGAGCGTCGTCTTCGCATGCTCATCCAGCTGCTTCGGGATCGCCTTCTTCTCGAGCGTCTCGATCAAGACCCGTCCGTCGTGGACGTAGTCGTCGGTCAAGCCGAGCAGCGCGAGCATCGTTGGCCGGACGTTGACGTGATCGGTCCACGTTGAGGTGTCGATGCCACCTCTCTTCACGCCCGGTCCGACGAAGCCGACCCAGGTCGTGGCGATTTCCGGTTGGATGCTGCCGTGATTCCAGGCGAAGTGGTAGTCGATGCAGGGATTGCTGCCGCAGGACGGGCCGCTGTTCGCTGCCGTGATGAAGAAATCCGCGTTCGCGAACGCGGTGAAGCTCGGCGTCCGCGCGGGGTCGGTGTTCGTCATGTGCAAGGTCAACTGCTCGACGGGATCCGCGAGACGCACGAAGACCGGGGCCGCCGTCGAGCTCTCGTACGGGTCGATCGCATTCAGGCCGCCGACGTCCCGCTCCAGCTTGCGCAGGGTCGGGTTGGTGCGGTCCGGCTGCCCGTTCACATAGAAGGTTGGCGCCGAGTCGCTGTGCACGACGAAGGACGGAGATCCTGCTGGGAGCTTGGGCTTGATGTTGAGGTTGACTTCGCCGATCTGGTTGCTCGGGCAGGCCGGCGTCGTCGTCCAGGAGCAGTTCGTGTGCGAGTACGCGAGCGTTCCGTCCGGCTGCGGTATGCCGATGCCGCCGGCGTATTGGTCGCCCTCATCGACGGTCACTACGAAGAGCGTGTTGCTCTGGTTGATGCCATCGGCCTGCAGCCGCGCGAAGAACGCGGCGAAGGCATCGTCGTACGACTTCAACTGCGCCACGTAGTCCGCCTCGCCCGGCCCGGAGGCACGCGGGAAGTTGGGATTGAACGGCGCCGGGAACGCGGAGGTGTGGTTGTCATGAGCGTCGGAGATGTAGCCCCACGTCACCGGGATGCCTGCCTCTTGCATCTGCGCCAGATAGCCCAGTGTGTTCGCGGCAGTGGCTCCGTCGAATCCCGGGAAGCCCGGTTGGCCGAACGGATCGGTGACCGGTGTACCGAACATGTTGTTCACGGCGGGCTGACCCATCACCGTCGAGCATGTTGACGGGCGCGGGTCGCAGACCGCCGGGTTGACGTACTTGGCGCCAAACAGACCTACGTAGCCAAGGTACCCGCCGGACTCGTCGGGGAGTTTGTCCGGTCTGGAGTTGGTGACGTCCTTCGCGGTGCTCGTGCAGATGCCGCCGCCCTGTGCACAGTGGACGGCGATGCCGACGAAGTCGGTCAGTGCCTTGGCGCGCGCGGCAGTGCCCGACGGCGCCGCGTTCGAGGCGACGGCCTCGCTCCATTCCGGCGAGCCGGTGCCGAATACCTCGGACATGTCGCCGAACGGACCGGTGCCGGTGTTCTCGAGCTCGATGTTCGCCAGCGAGATGGCACCGAAATCACAGCCGGCACGCGTGAACGGGACCCACGGCGCGGGCGTCGTCTTCTGTCCATCACCGACCATGTTCGGGAGCGCGTCATTCGCGCCGGTCGTGTCGTCCACCAGATCGGTCCAGTACTTGAACGCGGTGCTGAACGCGGGAACCTTCGTCGGCGGGAAGTAGAAATAGCTATTCGAGACGTTGATCCCCATCCGGTCGGGATACAGACCCGTCTGGGTCGACAGGATCCCGCCCGCGGTGTGCGAGATGAGGATCGTGTGGTCATTCGTGAACAGCGTGCCGTTTGTCGTCAGGAAGTTGAGCAGATGCGGCATCTGCTCCAGATCTGACGCGACGCTCGGGTTGTCGCGCATGTAGTGCGTGTTGTCGAACTGCAGATAGATCACATGTTGGATCTTGCTGCCCGCGGCGGCCAGCTGGCAGCCGCTCACAGGGTCTTTGGCCGCTGCGGCGAATGTCGCGCCCACGGTCGCCTCGATCACAAGGAGTCCGGCCACGAGCGAGGCCGCGAGTGGAGACGTGCGCCTCATGTCTTCTCTCCCCTCTCCCCTCCGCACCTTCGCGTTCGAACGGCGCCGTCTTCGGAGGGCTACAAGGCGGAGATTATGGACCTCGCTGCTCCGATCGAGCGCGGCTAAAAACACGTAGAGACGAGGAAGAGGTCGATAGCCATGCCGCAAAGACGGTCGACGACAGCTCGCGACGGCTAACCTTCACAGGGAAAGATGCATCGAACACAGCGGGTCGGACCATGACGACGCCGGTTGCGCTGACGCTACTCCTGCTGCTCGCGACGGCCTGCGGCAACGGGCCTGACCTGAGCCGACACACCGATGACATCGTCTGGAATGGCGTCCTCTTCACCGTGCCGTTCGAGTCCACCGGGCGCGGGCTCACCGAAAACGATCTGGCGTCGGAGCTGTTCCGGGTCAGAAGCGCTGTGCCACGCGCCTCGATGCCGCTCGGGGATCGCGACGCCGCGTACGTGTCCGCGGGAGAACCGGTGTACGCCGTGAAGAGCTACGCCGCGACATTCCGTCTCGCGGCACGTCACGACGGTCGACTGTTCCTCTACGAGTCGCGCCCACACCCAGGCGTGAAGCGGGGCGCGGACCTGCTTGACATCGAAGGTCGCGTCGTCGCCATCGCCGTGCTGAGCTCGTACAACGCGGGCGAGATCGCTCGCATCACTGATCCAAGGCGCGTCGGTGTCCTCGTTCACGCCGTCAGCGTCGCGGCTGTCGATCTTGCTCCGCCGTGGGGCGTGATCGCTGGTCCGAAGACAGCAGTCTTCCTCGCTTTCGAGCTCAGCGACGGTACGCGGACGGTGCGCGCGCTCGACCCCAACCGGAACGTGCTCGCCGATGTGATCCACGTCGATGCGCAGTTCACGACCATGATCGACGAGATCCTTCGAGACGCTCCGTGCACGCCGGACTGCTAACGGGTCACTCTTTCTCGGGTTTCTCAGACGCGATCATGAGTAGGCCCTCGACCTCACCGACAGAATCGCGCAACGGCTGATAGATGTATCGGAAGTCCGCTTCTCGAACGGTTCCGTCGGCGGTCGTCCACTTGTAGTGCCAAGCGTTGCCCGTTGTGGGCTTGCCCTGCCGGAAGGCGCGCTGCCGCGCGGCATACGTCACCGGCGATGCGTTCGGAAAGACCTCGCGTACGTTTTTCCCTATGACGTCCGCACTACGAAGCCGCATCACTCGCTCCCACATCTTGTTCACGAACCGGAACACATGCTTTGGCCCGGTCGTGACCGCGACCAGGAAGGGAGCGTCCTCATAGCGGGCGAGTTCCCGGTCCTCAGGCGTCGCAAGTCGCGCCTGAGCCGTGCTCGTCATCACCGCAGCGATAAGACTCGTGCGGTTCCGAACGCCAAAGCCCGCCATCAGCGCGGTGATGTGCGCGGTTATCGCGCGCTCCGAGATCTTCAAGCTATGCGCGATCTCGCGCGTCCGATACCCGCGCCGGAGCAAATCCATGATCTGGATCTGGCGAGGCGTAAGCGCGTAACGCGTCTCAGGCCGCGCCCTGACACGACTCACGAGCCTTTTGTAGCAACAGGCCCCGGGCTCTCTCGCCCGCCGACTAGGCGTGTACCGAAATCGGCAAGTAGTGGCACTAGCGATGCAGCGAGGCCGGCGAACGTCCCGCCAGATGTAGGAGGTCACGATGGCTGAAATGAGAAGCACTGCAGGTCCCGAGACCGAGGCCGACGTGCGCGTCCCAGTTGAGTCGATGGACATCATCACCAGAACGCCCAACGCCTCGACTCCGGAGAGCAAGTTCGAGAAGGTCGTCATCCTGCCGAACGCTGATGACAAGGACCCATCGAACCATGCCTGGGCTGACGCGCGTTTCGCGACGGACATTCTGTCGGAGCACGGGCTCTTCTTTGCGCTTCTGATGCCGGAGGAGCTGGCCAAAGAGGAGCGCGCCGAGGCGCTCACGTTTTACCGCGAATTCGGCGAGATGCACCGCCGGATCGCAGCGGACAAGCCCCCGGAGCGCAGCGAGGTCAAGCCGTTCCTGGGGCGGATCCGCGAGAAGGTCATGCCGTTCATCGAGTACAAGCGGCGTCTCGGTGATGCCCAGCGGTCTGGAAAGCTCCGAAGCCTGGTCTGGCCGCTGTTTTTCGACCACACACGACATGAGGCCGAGCGCTGGGAGCGCCGCTTCAACGCGCTGGGCCGTGGCGAGGTCGAGTTCGAGCGCAAAGAAGTTGTGACTTTCTGGACGAACATCATGGACGAGCATGCGCGGTTCGTCGCGCACCTGCTGGACCCGGACGAATATGCCTTGATCGAGAAGGCGTTCAAGACGGCGGAGGTGTTCAGAAAGCTCCAAGGCGATGGCGTCGCAGGCGCGGTGGCGGCGCTGTCGGCGCAGCCCGGCACCGTGGCGAGCTCGCTCGGTCAGAACCCGACGGCGGATGCGGTCATGAGCGCCGCGCAGACCATGCTCGACTTCAAGACGCAAGCGGTGCGCGGCATCGAGTCGGCGAAGATCAAGAGCATTATCGAGCCGCGGCTCGCCGATCACGTGCGCCGCGAGGCGCTCAAGTTCGTCAACGAGCTCAAGCGCGCGGTCTGAGATACACCACGCGGGTCGCAGATGGCCCTCTCGGAGCGGTCATCTGCGACGCGGCCGGAGAGAATGCGTGTCGCGACTGACGCACCTGGCGATAATCACCGACCGCGTCGCCGAGCTCCGCGATTTCTATCGCAAGGTGCTCCAGGAGGCGCCATCCGTCGATCGGGCCGACTACGTCGAGTTCTCCACCGCCGGCGCGGCCGTGTCGTTATGGGATCTGGCGGGACACGAGCGTCAGGCGCCTGGCTCGGACCGAACCGTGATGCTGGAGTTCGAAGTCACCGATGTTGACTCCGAATTCGAGCGCATCCGGCACCTCGGTGTCGAAATCGTGATGGACGTGACGACGCAAGCGTGGGGGAATCGAGCGTTCTACTTCCGCGATCCCGATGGCAATCTGATCAACTTTTACACGAAGGTCCAAGGCGATTAGGCAGCGGCCTTGCTCGCCTACCTCGGCTCATCCGCCGACGACGCGCGCGATGTGCTTCAAGTGGGATCGCTCGTGGTTTCGCGAGCCACCGCGCGTAGTCCAGCACGGTCCGATCGCGTGGCTTTCCGGCGCCCGTCACCGTCGCACTACGTGCCGAGGCTGCTTTTGGCAGCGCTCGCAGGAGCGCCAATAGCTCGGCACGCTGCTTCGTAAACGCGCGCAACGACGGCGCGAACTCGAGTTCGGGATAGTTCGTGCTTTTGATCCAGGTGGTCGGGTTCATCGCTCGGATCGTCGGCCGGTCTTCGTGGATGATCGTCGCCATGTACTTGCCCCACATGTCAGCGCATGAACGGAGATGGGCGAGCACATCGTTGAGAGACCACTCGCCGCGGCGCCGGGAACGGTGCAGTCGATCTCGCGCCAGACCTGCCGTCAGCGCGGCGATGGCCTTCGGCTGCTCCGTGAGCGCGGCCAAGACTTGGTCGATCGTGAGCGGTGTGTCGTACATGACGTGAGCCTCGAACTCACACCAGTCTCTCGCTCAGTCGCGGCCCTTCGCGGTGGCGATGTCGGCCTCGTTGCCGGCGCGTCGGCCAGCGTCCACCATGAGGGCGCGAACTCGTCGCGCACCATCCGCCCGCCCGCGGCCAGCGCCGCCGCGATGCGGGCCTCCGCCTGCTCGTACGGCACCCATATCGCGACATGGATCGCGCCACCGCCGTCCGGGCGCGGCTCGTTCATTTGCTCGAACCAGAAGGCCGCGCCCCGACCGCGCGGATCGACGAGATCCTCGGCGGGGTTGTCGCGGCGAGGCTCGTACCCGAGTACGGCGCGCCAGAACGGCATCACCCCGGCCCGATCGGTCGCGCCGGGGATGACAAGTAGGCTCTGGACCGCCGACGGGTCGGCAGAGAGGCCGAGCTTTCGCGCAACTCCCGAGATCCGGCGGGCCAGCTCCACGTGGCCACGGGTCATCCCGGCGTAGTCGTCGCTGATCTTGAGCAGGCGCACGGTGACCCCGTCGTGACGCAGGTCAACGTCGGGACGCTGGTCGTCGACGCCCGGCAGCTCGCTGATCGCCTGCACCAGCCGGGCACCCGCGGCGAACGAACCGGTCCGGAAGTACGCGTTGGCGCCGTCGCCGAGCACGCGCCAATCCTCGAGGCCGTCGGACTCGCGGAACTGCTTCGGACTGACGTGGTCGGTCATGCCGATTTCCTTGTCGTCGACCATTCTTGCGAACCTCTCCTTGGCTTCATGTTGCGAACGAGGTGGTCGAAACCGTCTCGGCGCACGAAACGTGGCGATTCTCGCACCAACTTGGTGAAGAACGGAAAACTTAGATCGCGGCAATCAGTGCGGCGGAATTCCGCAATGGGGCCGCACGCGCTCGAATCCTTGAGTCCTATGGCGCGACAAGAATCACGATCGCATCGCTTGGGTCGCCGTCTCTGGAGATTTGCCAGCAGCCGGCCTCGGGAAGCGAGAACGAGCTCGGATGTGGAATTCGAGAAGGGCGTGGTGGTGCGCCTCCGGCATCCGGCGGGTAGAACTTGAGCGAAGCGGCGGGCTTGTCGAGGCGTTCCGCGACAAGCATCAACGCCCGGTCGTCCCAGGTTAACCACGGGATCTTCTGTTCCTGACCTGCCACGAGCCGACCGTCGCTTGGCATCATGAATGTGGCGGCTCGCAACCCGTTGTCGGTCATCGAGACAGCCGTGATTGGACACGAGAATCGCCCAGTTGGCTGCTGATAAAGGCAGCCAGAAAGCACGACAAGGAAGGCAAATACCAGTACTCGCATCTGGAAAAGAGGACGCACGGTAGTTACGCGTCGCTGTTAAGTTTGCCCAGGTAGGACCGACGGGATCTATTCCGATGAATTTCGACTGCCAGTCCACTCGGAAATGCGGAGCATTCAGGGTTCCCGGGCTACCGCGAGACGTCCGTCTCCTTCACGACCTTGCCGGCTCGATCGAACGTCCGCCACACGCCGATCTGCTTCCCGCGCTCGAATGAGCCGCTGCGCATAAGGCTTCCGTCGCGCCGGAAGAACTTCCACGGGCCATGCATCTTGCCGTCGAGGTTGGCACCGCGGTAGCGGACCTTGCCGTTGTCGTAGTGGTCGATCGCGCGGACTGGTCGCGTCATCGACATACCTGACAGAACAGGAACGACCTCCTCCACGGTAAGGAACGCATCGACCGATCCCCAGATGATCTGACCGCGGCAATAGTCCTGATTGGGCGATTGCTCACCGCCCGATTGATCGCGCTAGCCGCACTATCGAAGCCTCATGCCTAGTCGGACTCGAGAAACGCTCAGGGCGGGTGGATTTCGGCGTAGCGTCCAACCGTCGCTTCAAACGTCGATGTCGGCGTCCCTCGGATCCCCTGGTCGAGAAACGCCCGGACGACATCGCGCGTGATCGTGAGGCCGCGGGCGCCGTCGATCGATCCCAGCTGTCCAACAACCCGGAGCAGGGGCATGAACAGCACTGCGTTGTCCGTGAAGTTGTAGTGCTCGGCACCGTCGATGGCCAGGTCGCGCACGGGTCCGGTCTGCGTGAGAGCCTTGAAGTCATCCTTGCGTCGCTGGCAGAAGCCGTCGCACGAAACCTTTTCGTTCGCCTGCAGAATCAGTCCGGGTGCCCTCATGCCCGCACGGCGGACTTGGCTAAAGATGGTGCCGTCCAAATCAACAGCGGCACTACAGCGTGGGTCGCGCGCGCAGACTTCGAACGATGCATTGCCTCCGAGCGAGTGACCGACGTAAGCCACGCGACTGAAGTCCAACGCGCCTAGCGCTGAAGGGCTCTTTGCCAGCGTCGAGACGACGAACGAGGCGTCGTCGACCCACACACCGACTAGCCGCGTCGCGGTCGCGTACCACGCCTCGATGTTGGTCTCCGCGATACTGCCCTGCGGAGTGGCGTACACGAGGTGTCCGTCCGGAAAGCCCACGACCTGGGACGACCCCGCCGGATTGATGCCCACGACGGCGTATCCGTGGCTGGCGAGATCCTCAGCGAGTTCACTGTATTCCGCGACCGAAGGGCCGAGTCCGGGCATCAGCACGACAACCGGCGGGCTCTTGCCCTCGAGCGGGGCGCCCGCGATCGAGTTCGTGCGCACGGCGTTGTTGTCTTGGAAGAGGACGCTCGCAGGGCCGTTGACCTTGTTCGCCGCGTCCGCCCACGTCTTCGGCAGGTATGGCGCGGCCTCAGCCGGGCTGCCCTTAGCGGTCGGGTACCAGATCCATACCGCGAGCTCGCGCGAATGACCGTCGCTCGAGAACGGATCGACCCGTGCTGCGTCAGTCAGAGCGAGCTCGATGCGACCGACGGAAGACGGGCCAGTCGGAGCCGCTAGTTGGCGTACCTGCACGCGAGCGACGCTGCTCGCGCCGATACCGACCACCACGAGCACGAGGAGCGCGCCGAGGACAATCCCGAGGCCCTTAGCGATCGTGCGAAGCAACAGACCCCCACGATCGACGAGGACCGCTCGGCAGCCGGCCGCGGACGACGCGCCGCGATGTCATGCGGCAGTCGGCGCGCGTCCGTCCACCGCTGCGCTCCTGACACCAAAGACCAAGAGGTAGCCGAGCATCCAGACCTCCGCGAACGTCGGCAGGATCGCGAAGTACGTGTGGACTGTCCTGCTGAGCTCAGGCGACACGAAGGCGACGAGCAGGTCCAACAGGTAGGAGATGCCGGCCGCGATGAGGACGACGCCCAGCGCTCGGGGGAACATCTTGGACCTATAGGCGAGGTAGCCGAGGGGCACGAGCCACAAGCCGAAGAAGATCTGCGCGATGAGATAGCCATAGTTGTGGATGTCCAGCAGGAGCAGCACCAAGGCGTTCGAGCCCGCAACACCCAAGGCGCTCGCGTACGACGGGTCGGTCGTAACCCGGAGCGCAGCGAACTGGAAGACCTTGTCGAGACACATGATCGTGGTCGCGATCGCGACGAGGATGACCATCGCAGTCGCGACGTTCCTCTGCACGCGAGCGAGCAACAAGAAGAGGGTCATCGCGAGGAACACGAACACCGTCGCCTGCAGCAGGTCAGCGAGCACGCCGATGCGCACGACGTCGGCGTTCGCTGCGACCTTCGCGGCTGTCGCGGCGGCATCGCCTGGGACGTACACCAGTGGACTCACGTAAGCGAGCGCGAAGCCGCCGAAGATGCCGACGATGAGGTATAGGACACCCGCGATTCTTGCGAGGCGCTTGGGTGTCGACGTGATCGTTCCCGAAAGCGCGGAGTGTGCCGCGGGCATGTCGGCCCTCACGGTGTCTTGTACAACTGCCATGTCGCCCCTCCCCTGCGTGCCTTCTCTGACCGTACGGGCAATCCTTGCAAAGTGGCAAGCAAGCACCCTTGGGGTACGGAAGGTGACGAGCCTGGCACGCGCGCGAGCTGCTCAGCGGGCCCGTGCGCTGCTAGAGCAGGAGCGCGACGCCGCAGACGATCAACCAGAGCGACCAGGCGATGTAGGCGATCGGGGTCACTCGTTCCGCGACCGACCAGCCGGTGGACTCATTCGGGCCGACGAATTCGAGCGCACCGATGAGGAGCGCGACGCCGATCGGGATCGCAAGCCAGCCGAGCCAGATGGGCATGACGGTGCTGCCGATGATCAGCGCGCCGGTCAAGATCGTCCAGCTACCGGTGAGCAGGTAGCCGAGATGTTCGCCGACGCCGACACCGAGGTAGCGGTGCAGTGCATCGAATATCAGCTCGGTGCTGTCGCGCTGACCCTGCATCGCGGTCGGATCGAGGTAGCGCCGCGCCAGCAGTGGGACCACAAAAGGCCAGCGCATGAGGCCAAGCGTTTGCACGAGCGCGGACAAGAGCCCGGTGAGCAGCGCGAGCGTGCGCAGCGGGCCCTCGACGAAGAGCGACGCGACGAGCGCAACAACGGGGACCATCAGCAGCGCCGTGAGCGCGAACGCCCACCACTGGACGACGAGCGGCGTGCCGCCCGCGCTGAATCTGGTGAGGATGGTGCCCGCAGGCTGGCGAAGGATGTCCGGATACGAAAACGACCGCGCGAGCAACGTGAACGTCACGTTGAACGCGATCGGGACCGCGATCAACAGCAGGGCCGCAGCGGTCTCCGTCGTCATGCGAGTGCTGGTTGGCTCCGCCTCCGGCCGAGAGTCGCGAGCACCAGTCCGGAAAGAGCTTGGGCCACCAGCGCGCCACTCACGCCGACGACCGGCCAGCCAGCCTCAGCCTGCACGCCGATAGACGTGGTAACGATCCACCCGACGGCCCATGCGATGCCCATCGTTGGGATCCAGATAACGGCCGATGGCACACGATCCGACCGCACGAACGATTGGGCGCTGCCCACGCCAAGACCAGTGATGGCGCCGATGATCGGGGCAGCGGTCGAGCTCGTCGCTCCGACCGCCTGAACGATCGCGAACGAGATCCCAAGCCCGAGGGCAGTGGCACCGATCCACGGCACCGGCGAAGGTTGGCGGCCGAGCGCGAGCCACTGAGCCGCCCCGAGAATCGCGCCGGCGACAGCCGCCGTCACAAACGCGAAGACCAGACCCTCGGCGGGATTCGCGATCAACCTCCCGAGCCCTCCCGCGAGCGGGTAGGCCAGGAACACGGCGAGCCACAAGGCGATGTCGCGACTAAGCAGGCGAGACATAGATGCCCTTCCCCCGGTCCGATGGCGACGCAATCGGTTGCGATTGCTGCGTCGAGTGTGTCACATCATGGTTGTTGCAGAGCAGCCGTGAGCTAACGGTCGACGTGGCTCATCACGCGACTGTCCCGGGAGGTCGTCGCCTGTCGAGACGCGCGACTACGTAGACGAAGGTGCCAGCCGGCATGGCGAGCATGAGGATGAGAGCGAGACGGTAGAGCGCGGGCGCACCCGTGATGACCGTGCCAACGAGTGCGATGAGCCCGACGACGGTGATCGTAGTGAACGTCGCCCGCACACGCGTACTGAGGACCGTGCCATGCGCGCCGCTGATGTCACTGCGCATGTTGCCAAGCCCAAGAGCAGAGGACGCGATGAGCATCAGCGCGCTCAGCCATTGCACGCCGTCGTGCTGCCCGAACAGCTCTACAAAGGGAACGACGAGGAGCGACGCGAAGAGCGTGGTGATCGCATAGGCGACGATGATGCGCAGCTGATAGAGCTCCATCGGTTCCCACGTCTCGCCACGACGCCGAAGGGCGTTCATGAGCCCGGCGAAGCCAGCGAAGCTCATCGCGACGCCCGCGACCGCGAGGAAGAACCCTTCGTCAAGCACGGCGCGAGGGTAGCGGGTTCTTCAGGACCTGACGTGCTTTGCGCTAGCGGCCCTGAGCGCGGCGCGGCGTCGGCGAAGCGCGCCCATGGCTTTCGTCTAGCAAGGCGCCTGATACTCGTGTGAACGATCTGTCGCCGTGGGAGAAACGCGAACGCAGTCCGTCGAAGCGAGGGACCAGCGCGTCGTACGCGCGACTGGAAATCGGCGTCCACAACTATTGCTCAGGTAGGGCCGACGGGATTCGAACCCGTGACCTCCAGCTTGAAAGGCTCGAAGAACAGGTAGGCAGGCGCGGCGGGCGCGATGGGCCAGCTTTTCTAGGGAATCGCGCCATCGACTGCATGGACAAAAGCCGACGAGTCGTGACAGATAGCAAGTCACCGAATTACAAAAAGGTTGGCGGCAGGCAGGACCAGCTTCCGCTGAAAATTCTCTCTCCGTTCAACGTTTGTCAGAGCTAACGAGTAGTGATCTACAGCCTCCGACCCGTCGAAAATCGACAGGCCCTCGAGTTTTCAAGGATGACGATTAACGCGTTCAGCACGCCAAAAGTCAGACGCCCAATTTGTTCAGCGCCGGAAGGCTGTCCCCCCATGTGTCGAAAGCCTGTACCCAGGCGGAAGCCTGGAGGGATCGTTCACGGGCCCAGACGGGCTGGAATGGAAGGTTCAGCCGGGGTCTTCCATCTATCTGTCTCGACGTCCCGAGCGAAGTCGTTGTAGAACGATTGACACAAACCAAAGAACGCTGGTGAGCGTGATCCCAACGGAAAGGCCCTCCTGAAATGGATCCTGCTGAAATCCGCCATTCGTCAGTGTTTGGACCGCGAGATAGAGCACGATCCCAACAAACGCAGCAGCCGCCATCCACCCGAAACGCGCAAGCGGAATCGGTGGTAGAACGTCACCCCAAAAGCGCACTACGCCCCGGTACGCGCCGGGACGATATCTCTGAACGAGTCCGGGCAGCGCCAAAAGCAGTAACGCAAGAGCTGTGCCGATCACGAGCGGCACTAGCACCATCGGCGTCTGTTGTGTTTCGCTCATTGCGTTTGACGGGTGTTGTGCAGCTGGTCGCCTACGAGTACCGATTCAGCGCGAACTCGCTTCGGTGATCGTGCCCGAGCTTGACCTCGCTGCTCTGCCAATCGGTTCTGCGGAGATGTCGACCCGTTCACTCGTCGTCTGAAGGACTCCTAGCATATCCGCTTGCAGGTCAGCTGGCAGTACGTGATAGTCGCTGCGTAACAGTAAACCACCGAAAGTGCCTCACACAAGAACGAGCATGGAAGAAAGCCGAGACAGGCGATCTCGCATTGAACAAACGTGATAACAGTACACGCGATTATGACGACTACTGCGCACACCCAGAAGCAGGCCCAATAGCAGTACCCCGTTGGATCCGTGACGTTGGTCGGGCTATTGCCCGCGAATGTATAAGCGTTCAGCGTCTGCGGATCGTCCGCCTTGCCCCATGCTCGGTCGCGCTCTGTAAACCGTCCCACCGTCGCGTCGTAGTAGCGCGCCCCCATTTTATACAGACCGGTGGCTACGTCGAGGTAGGCGCCTTGGAAGAGGACCGGCGTCGTGGCGCTGCCCGTCTTAGCTAGCACGTTGCCCCACGCGTCATATGTCCATGACGCCACAAGTGCGCCGGTGCCGTCCGCGAGGCCGATCGTCGAGCCGAGTGCGTCGAAGAGGACGTAGTTTGTGCCGCTCGCACCGCGCTCGCTTAGGAGCTGGCCACAGCCGCAGCGCAGCTCGTACACGACGCCAGAAGCGTCGGAGCGCCGTGAGAGACCGAGAAGATCGTAAACAAATGACGCTGTGCCTGCCTGTACCCGCTCGGTCTGGTTGAGTCCGCTGTAACTCATGGGAATTTGGCTGCCACCGGGCGGGGTGATGCTTGAAGTGAGATTCGCCGCGTCCTGACTCAGCGATAGGCCGTCGCTTCTGGTGGTGAGACTGCCATTCGCGTCATAGCTGTAGGTGGTCGAAGCGGCGGCGGTCAGCTCGTTCGCGGTGTTGTAACTATAGTTTGTAACGCTTCCATTGAGCGTCCGCGTCGTGCGGTTGCCGACCGCGTCGTATGTATAGCTCCGGGTGTCCGTGACGCCACCGCCGGGCGCCGTCGTGGTCGCGACGGTGAGCCGGTTGAGCGGGTCATAGCTGTAGCTGACGACGTTCCCAACTTCATCTGTGACCTTGTACCGCTGGGTCGTCTGCGTTGTGTTCGCCGGGTTGACGTAGTTGTATGAGCGGGAGAGGAGCGTCGTGCCGCCGGAGTTCTTCCAAACTTGGCTCGTGATCTCGCCGGCCGCATCGCGAGTAATAGTGCCGGCGACGCCGTTCGGGTACGCCACAGAGGTTTCACGGTAGGCGGCGTCGTATCCGAAAGTGGTGCGGGCACCCGTCGGGTCAGTAATGCTCGTTGCGAGGTTTACTCCGGTGTATGCGAGCGTAATCGTCCCGCCCGCGTCAGCCTTGGTCGTCAGGTTTCCCTCCGCGTCATAGGTGTATGAGATGACCTCGGAGCTCGGGAGTGTCTTGCTGCTCATCCGGTTGAGCGCGTCGTACCCGTAGCTCGTGGTTCCGGTTCGGTCGATCAGCGAGCCGCGGTTTCCGTCAGCGTCGTACGTAAGAGTCAAGGTTGTCGCGTCGGCGTAGGTGACCAGCGTGAGATGGTCGAGTGCGTCGTACGCGTATGTTGTGCGTTGGCCCTTGCCATCGGTCGCGCTCGCAAGGCGCGAGAGCGCATCGTACGTGTAGCTGGCAGCTCCAAGAGGCAGGGGATATGTAATCCCGGTCAGATTTCCGGCTGAGTCAAATGTGAAGTTCGTTACGTTGGTCCTCGCATCGGTAGTCGATGCCAGCGTGCCGTTTCCGTTGTACTGATAACGCGTAATACCGCCTGCGGCGTCGGTCGCCTGTGTGAGATTGCCGGGTCCGTCGTACGCATACTGCGTGGTGTTTGCCTGCGGGTCGGTGATGCTCGTCGGGTAGTAAGGATGAGCGGTATCGGCATATGCAGCGCTCGCTCCGGCGCCGGTTGCGAGCGAGGCAGTCGTGACGTTGTCGTTCACGTCGTAGCCATAGCTTGTCGACGCGCCGGTGCCGTCGGTGTAGCGCAAGACGTTGCTGTCAGTCGTGTATGTCGTTGAGGTCGAATGCCCGAGGGCGTCGATGACTCCGCTGACGCGGCCCTGAAAGTCGAGGCTGTAACTAGTCGCGTCCGCGTTCGGATCCGTAACAACGGTGGTCCCGGCGTTGTAGGTGAAGTGCGTCGTCGGTCCAGTTCCTGCTCCGGGGTTCGTCACCCGTGTTAGGTCCGTTGCTCGGCTGTCACCGTCGTCGCTAATCTTTGTGAGATTGCCCTTTGGGTCAGTGATCTGCGAAAGCCGGCCCAACGAGTCGTACGCGTAACGAGTAAGGTTCGTCGCTGGATCCGTGTAGGTCGCGAGCCGATTGCTCCCATCGTATCCGTATTGGTACTGCCGCAACGCCGGGTCGGTGATCGTCGATACGAAACCTGCGGCGTTGTATGCGATCGTCGTCACGCGGCTCTGCGTGTCTCGGATCGACGTCAGCCGGCCGTTGCCGTCGTATGTGAGCGAGATTGTGTTGCCGTTCTTGTCAACCTGCGACACGAGACGACCGGCACTCGAGAAGTTCAGCCGCTCGCCGGTCTTGTTGAAGCTCAGCTTGTAGGTGGCGTCGCCATTGCGCACGAGCGTCGCGTCGATCCCTGTCGGCGAGGCGAAGCTGCCATCTTGATTCTTGGCGAACGTGACCTGGTAACCGCTCGGCCCGTAGTACGCGGCTGAGCCGTTGCCAAAAATCGAGAGCCGCACGTCCTGCCCTGTGCTGAGAGTCCAGCCGTTGCCGAACGCGCCGAGTTGCGCGAAGGCGAGGCCGTTGTAGTAGCGGTCGAGACTAAGGTTGAGCCCCGTGCCGTGGATCCCAAGGTCGTGCGCTTCTACGACAAGATTGCCATTAGCTACGTTGACCTGCGCGGAGATTCGGTCGGTGAGCCGCTGGCTCTCGAGTTGGTAGAACCGCTGTTTTCCGAGCCACGGCAGGAGTGCGAGGGTGTGATACGCGCCCGCACCGAGGCCGCTCACGCCCTGGATGCCTCCGACAGTCCTCGGCGACTGGCTGTCGTCCCGGGTGCCGTCACCGAGCTGGCCACTGAAGTTCCAGCCCCACGCGAAGACGGTGCCGTCCTGCTTCACGGCGAGACTGTGCATGCGGCCGCCGACGACTCGCGCCACGTTCGTCACACCTGTGACTGCGACGGGCGTCGTCCGAGACGTTGCGGTCCCGTCGCCGACCTGGCCGAAAGCGTTGTAGCCCCAGGCGGTGACCGTCGCGTCGCTCTTGAGCGCGAGCGAGTGGTGGCCGCCGGCGGCGACAGCACCGATCCCGATCAGGCCTACCACCGCGATCGGCACGGATCGGCTCGTCGTCGTGCCGTCGCCAAGCTGGCCGTCGCCGTTGAAGCCCCACGACGACACCGTGCCGTCGCTCTTGAGTGCGAGTGTGTGCCACTTGCCGGCGGAGATCGCGCTCGCGCTGAGACTTAGCACCTGCACCGGTGTGAGCCGGTTCGTGGTCGTGCCGTCGCCGAGCTCACCGTCGACGTTGTAGCCCCATGCCCACACCGTGCCGTCGGACTTCAACGCCACGCTGTGCGAGCCACCCGCCGAGATCGCGACGATGTTCGCAAGCCCACTCACCTGGACCGGCGCGCTGCGGCTCGTAGTGGTCCCGTCGCCGAGTTCACCGTCGGCGTTGTTGCCCCACGCCCACACCGTCCCATCGCTCTTCAACGCGAGGCTATGGAAGCGCTCGGCCGAGATCGCCTGCACGTTCGTGAGTCCACTCACCTGCACTGGGGAGGAGCGGTCCGTGGTAGTGCCGTCGCCGAGCTGCCCATATGCGTTCATGCCCCATGCACGCACGGTCCCATCGACGAGGAGGGCGAGGCTGTGTTGCTCGCCTCCGGCCATCGCTCGCAACAGCCCAAGACCATCGCGTTCCACGGGTACGTTCCGCGCCGCGGTCACGCCGTCGCCGAGCTGACCGTAGAAGTCGTCGCCCCACGCCCAGAGCGTCCCATCAGTCTTCACGGCGAGGCTATGGAACCGGCCCGCCGCGAAGGCGCTCACGTTTGCGAGTCCGCTTACTGCGGCCGAGGTCCAATGTTCGTTCACGGTGCCGTCGCCAAGCTGCCCGGAGAAGTTGTAGCCCCACGAAGTCATCGACCCGGTGGAGAGGAGTGCCAGACTGAAGCGATCGCCGCCGGAGAGCGCGCTCGCGCCCGTAAGTGCAGAGATCTGCACCGGTTGGACCCGGGTGGTGCTCGTGCCGTCACCGAGCGCGCCGCGTTCGTTGTAGCCCCACGCCCACCCCGTGCCATCGCTCTTCACGGCGAGGCTGTGCCATTTGCCAGCGCCGATGGCCGTGACTGAGGCGAGTCCACTCGTTTGCACCGGAGACAACCGGTTCGTGGTAGTGCCATCCCCGAGCTCGCCGTCGCCGTTGAAGCCCCACGACCAGACAGTCCCATCGCTCTTTAGTGCCAGGCTGTGGAACTGGCCGCCCGCGATCTTGCTCGCGTTCGCCAGCGTCCCGACCTGGACCGGCGCTGTGCGATTTGTCGTCGTGCCGTCACCGAGCTGGCCGTCGCGGTTGTCACCCCACGCCCACACGGTGCCATCGGTCTTGAGAGCGATGCTGTGGTAGCTGCCGGCGGAGATCGCGCTCACCCCGCTGACTCCGGTGACCTGCACTGGCGCAGTGCGCATCGTCGTGGTGCCGTCGCCAAGCTGACCGCTCGCGTTGCGGCCCCAGGCCCACACGGTGCCGTCGCTTTTGAGCGCGAGGCTGTGGTACTGCCCCGATGCAACCGCACTCACGCTGCTGAGGCCCGTGATTTGTGCTGGTGTCGATCCATCTGTCGTTGATCCGAGGCCGAGCTGGCCATCCGCGTTCCGTCCGAAGGTCCAGACGGTGCCGTCACTCTTGCGCACGACGCTGTGAAAGAGGCCCGCGGCGACGACAGTCACCGAGCTCAGCGCGGTGACCTGCAGCGGCGCGGCGCGGCCGGTCGCGGTCCCATCGCCGAGCTGCCCATAGAAGTCCCAGCCCCAGGTCCACGGCCACCCTTGGACCTGACCGGGCGAAGCGCCCTGGCCGATCCCGCCAAGTGTCGGCGCCTTCGGGGCAAGCGCCTTCTTCGATTCCTGCGGCGGTGGGGTCCGAGCGTCGAACGCCTCGCCCGGCGTCGATGTGGCTTGCGCGCTCGGCCTCTGAATCGCTGTATCGGCGGCAAGCGCAACGCCTGATGCTGTGCGTGCAAAGGTGGCGTTGAAGACGTCCGCGGTTGGTCCGCGACTCGCTTGGGGCTGCACCAGTCCGATTGCGCGGATGAGTGCTCCGAAGGTGGGCCAGAGGTCGCCGGGCTGGACCGCCATAAGCGCCACTAGAAAGAGTGCGATGAGCCTCAAGCGCGAGCGACGCAGCATCGAGCGTAGAAAGTGCGAATCGCACTCCTACGGCGCAAGATGCGATTTCGGTAGTTGCCTACGCCTCGCGCCAGCGTGCAAGACGTAGTTCGAGCGTGCTCCACGCTGGCAAGCGGAAGTGCCTGCACGGTTGGTTTGCAATCGGCACGACTCTTGCTAAAGCAATACTTCTCTGCTCGACATGGGTAGTCCGTCCATACGTGGCCTCGAAATCCTAGCGCGCATCGCCGCCGGCGACGCAGACAAGGACATCGCCGCGCACCTGGCGATCAGCGGCCGGTGCGTCTCATTTCATGTGCGACGCGCGCTCTCGATCCTCGGCTGCGAGACGCGAGCGCAAGCCGTCGCGGTCGCTCTTGTCCGCGGCTACATCTATTGCGGCGAAAGCCATGATGGCGCATGGGCTTGTGAGGTTGCGGCAGCGGCTGTGGAGCCGCGTCTCAGCAGAACGGCTGGAGCGAGTCGCGGAGTCGCAGCGAGAAGCGATCATTTCGCAATCTTGCATCGCTTGCACTCGTGCCGTCAGGGAATCTGAGATCCGATTGGCGTTGAGGCGCAAAGACCCTCCGACGATCGCTGTCGACGACGCGCGGGAGTCTCCGCGTTCTATCAAATCGCAGTACGTTTCGGTATTGCCGCGGCTCATGCTGACCGGTGCGAAAAGCGCGGCGGGTACTGCGTGGGCGAGTGACTCGCGGTCAGTGCGATTTGGCAGCCGTTTACCTCGTCGAATTGCCGTTGATCGCACAAGGCGATACCGATACGTACCTACCTGTCTCGAGCGCCCTTCCAACCCGTCGACCCTAGATGCCGACGTTGAGGGGCGATACCTGCAGCGTCACGGAGACGCCGTAGCGGCGAACGCGGATGCGCGTGACGTGCGCCGCCGGCGTCGCGAAGTCGGCGACGAGTGGCGGGCGGGCGAGGCCGATCGTGTAGCCGACATTGAAGGCGGCGTTGCCGAGGTTTAGCTCGAGGTCAGCGGGCTGCAACGCGTCGACGACGATGGCCGGAATCTCAGCGATGCCCGTTCGGATCGCGTCGAAGACGCGATGGTAACCGTTGCGCAGGTAGTAGCGACCGGAAAAGTGCATCACCTGGACAAGGTTGATGTGCGGCGCCGGCTCGATGACGATGCGGGCGCCGTCCGCCTCGAGACGCGCCTGGAGGCCGCCGAGCTGCGGGCTACTCGTGACGATTTGGATCGGACCGAGCGGCGGGATGAAGCTGATCTCGGCGGGCACTTCCCAGCGGTCGGGAAGCATGAAGCGAAGGAGCTCCGCCGCACCAGTAGGCACGGGGTCTTGTCGGGGCGTAACGAAGACCTGGATGGCGACCACGTGGGCCGGGTTGATCCACGCAAACCGATACGGACGACCGCCGAATACCTGCGCGAAGGCCGGCTTCGCCATAAGCGCCTCGAGGTACGCGTCCGCCGCTGGTCGAGCGACCACGTCGTCGAGGGGCACGACCTGCAGGTCCGGGACCGCGGCCCGCGTGCGCGCGGCGGCAGCCTTGGCCGCCTCGCGCTCGGGCTCCGAGAGCGTAGCGAGGTGCTCGTTTGCGAACGCCGCGAAGTGGTTCTCGTCCATGAAGCCGGAGAGCACGAGAGCATCGGTGAACGTCCGCTGCACAAAGCCTCGAGCGGGCGTCGGTGTCTGCGCTAGCGGTGTGGGCATGCTCATGTCTCAAGTTTAGATTTGGCCGCGATTGCTGATAGCTAGTCGTGGCCGCAGGCTGGAGGTTACGCGGGCGCTGCGCGAAGACGTCCAGCCTGGCGGGCTGGTGTCCTCGACAACCTCGACAGGCGCGGTCCTTGCGAATCGCTGCATCAATCGCGGCTCTTGTAGGGCCGACGGGATTCGAACCCGTGACCTCCAGCTTGAAAGGCTGGCGCCCTAGACCGCTAGGCGACGGCCCCGATACGAAGAGTGTAAGCGGCAGCGGTCGCCTACCCGTGTAGCTCGGCCAACTCCTCACGCGTGAGCTTCGTCGGCGGCTTGCCGAGGATGATCATTCCCAGGACCTCGTCGGTCGTGACGTCGTCCTTGTTCACGGTGCCCACGAGCCGCCCGTGGTACATGACGCTGATCCGTTCTGACAGGTCGAAGACGTCGTGGATGTCATGGCTGACGAGGAAGATCCCGATGCCCTCGCTCTTGAGCTGCCGGATCAGCGTGTGCACCTGTGTGGTCTCGGCCGGGCCGAGAGCCGCAGTCGGCTCGTCCATGATCAGCGCACGCGCGTTGAAGTGAATCGCGCGCGCGATCGCGACGGCCTGACGCTGCCCGCCGGAGAGCCGGAGCACGGGCGTCTTGAAGTTCTTGAAGTGCGGATTGAGCCTACCGATGACCTTGCGCGTCGCTGATTCCATCGCCGCATCGTTCAGCGTGCCGGTCGCCGTCAGCTCTCGGCCAAGGAACACGTTCGCCGGCGCGTCGAGATTGTCGGCGAGCGCGAGCGTCTGGTAGATCGTCTCGATCCCGAGCGCCTTAGCGTCGCGCGGATTCCCGATCGCGACCGGCTGGCCCTGGACCCTGATCTGGCCCGAGTCGGGCGGCCGCGCACCGGAGAGCGTCCGCATCAGCGTCGTCTTCCCGGCGCCGTTGCCTCCGACGAGCCCGACGACCTCGCCGGGGTGAAGGTCGATCGTCACGCCGTCGACGGCGCGTACGCCACCGAACGAGACGTGGATGTTCCGCAGCTCCACCAGTGGAATGCGTTGCGGACTAACGCCCGTTGTCGCGCTCGGTTCCTTCGTCAGCATCGCCGGCTCACCTCGACCTTCTACGCACGGCGGTATCCAGACCGACCGCCGCGACGAGGACGAGGCCGACCACGATGTCCTGCGTCGGCGAGTCAACGAGGAGCAGCACCATGCCAGACCGCAGCGACTGCATCACCACCGCACCGAGAATCGCGCCCGGGACGGTGCCGATGCCACCGGCGAACGACGTTCCCCCGATGACGGCGGCCGAGATCACGTCCAGCTCGTTCTGCACGCCAAGGTTGGTGACGGCGGCATTGAGCCGAGCGGTCTGTACCGCAGCGCTGATCGCGGCCAGCGCGCCCATGAGCGCGAACGTCAGCATGATCGTCCGCCGCACATTGATGCCGGCGAGTGCAGAGGCCTCGGGGTTGCCTCCGATTGCGTACACGTATCGACCGAACCGGCGCCGCGTCGCCAGGAACGTCACGACCAGGGTGACGGCCAGCATGATCATGACCGGGAACGCAACGCCGGTCGGAATGATGAGTCCCCCTGGCGGCACGGTGATGCCGTGCTCCTGCGCGTACTGCACCGCGACGTTGGGCGGCAGCGGATAACTGTTGGCGACCCAGACCGCGCCGAGCACGACCACACAACCGACGACGCCGAGCATCACCTCGGCCCACATCGCCCGGACGGGGAAGCCGTAGCGGCGTCGCCTTCGGCGCGAGGTGACCAGCGTGTACAGAATCCCGGCGCAGAGGAGCGCGCCGAGGATCCAGCTCGGCCACTCGCCGAGTGCGCCCACTCGCGTGCCGACCGTACCGCCGCCGAGCATCTGGAAATTTGTGTCCAGCGGCGCGATGGTCTGGCCCTGGGCGTACCGGAAGATGAGGCCGCGCCAGACCAACAGCCCGCCGAGGGTCACGATGAACGACGGCACACCGCCGTACGCGACGATGAAGCCCTGCAGTCCGCCGATGACGGCTCCGAGCGCGACGCCGATCAGTACCGTGAGGATCCAGGTGTACGGCTGCTCCAAACCAAGGCCGAGGTTTTGCGGGATCCACACCGCCTGGACCATCGCCATCGTGTATCCGAGGAAGCCGAGCATCGACCCGACCGAGAGATCGATGTTGCGCGACACGATGATCAGGACCATCCCCGTGGCCATGATCGCGATCGACGCGCTCTGGACCGACAGGTTCCAGAGGTTCCGCGCGGTCAGGAATGTGCCGTTGGACACGAGGCTGAAGCCGACCCAGATGATGAGCAGCGCCGCCACCATACCCACGAGGCGGGTGTCGATCTCGAGATAGCTCAACAGCGTGCGCAGCGGCGTCAGCGCCGAGCGGACCGCATCGACGACCGCGCGGATCGAGCTGGTCGGTCGGCCTTCCGCCGTCGCTTCGCCCGGGACGGACACTCCCATTACTTTGCTGCCTCGATCTCCATGATGAGCCCGATTAGACGTGCGCCCTGCCCCGCGCCAGCGAGGACAGGGCGCACCATCACGCGAATTGTGAGCGCATCAACCGCAGACGGTCACCTTCCCGGCCGCCACGCCTTGGCAGAGATCGGTCTTGGTGACCCAGCCCGCATCGACGACGTCCTTGAGGTTGTCCTTTGTGATCGGGTTGGGCTGTAGCAGGATCGAGTTCAGGTCGTTGCCACCGGGCGTGTGGAACTTCGCGGTGCCCTTGGCCTTGCTCGCGTCGGTGGTGCCGCAGAGCTGTATCGCGGCCTCGCCGGCGCTCTTGCCAAGCTGCCGCGCGTCCTTCCAGACGTCGACGGTCTGCGTGCCGAGCGCGACCCGGTTGAGAGCGGCCTTGTCGCCGTCCTGGCCGGATACCGGCACCTTGCCCGCGAGCCCCTGTGCCGTGAGGGCGGCGACCACGCCGCCGGCCATGCCGTCGTTCTCCGAGAGCACGGCATCGACCCTGTTGCTGTTGGCTGTCAGGAACTGCTCCATCTCGGTCTGGGCTTTCGATGGGTCCCAGTTGTCGGTGTAGGTCTCACCCACGATCTTGATCGCACCCGACTTCACTGCATCTCCGATGACCTGGTCGTAACCGCTGCGCAGGAAGTCGGCATTCGCATCGGCTTTGTTGCCCTTGATGATCACGTAGTTGCCCGTGGGCTTGGCTTTGAAAACGGCCTGCGCCTCGAGCTTGCCGATGAGCACGTTGTCGAACGTGATGTACAGCGCCTTGGGATCTTCGATCAGCCTGTCATAAGCGATCGCGGCCACGCCGTTCTGGATCGCCTTGGCCACAGACGGTTTGATCGCGGTCCCGTCCTGGGCCAGGATGATCAGGACCTTCGCACCCTGCGAGATGAGGTTGTCGACATTGCTGGCCTGCGTCTCCGCCGACGACTTCGCGTCGTTCGAGATGTACTTCCCGCCCCCGGCTGCGATGGCGGCCTTGATCGCCGGTTCATCCCACTTGGCCCAGCGCTCCTCCTGGTAGTTGTTCCAGGACACGCCGACCGTGCAGCCCGCGCTGGTACCACCACCTGGACTACCGACACCGCCGCACGCCACGACGATGAACGCGCCTGCCGCGAGCAAAGCTAACCGCTTGAGCATGGGTAAGTTCCTCCTCCCCAGATCGCGCGCCATCGAGCGCAGCGCGGCTGTCACGCTAGCACCCTGGCCGCTGAGATTCGATCGGGGCCGCCCGGGAATACTGTGGGCAGGTGTCGCGGGAAGGGGGGCCGGCCCCGCACGGACCTCGGTCGCGCCTCGTCGCGGTCGGCGCCGTCGCGGGATTGTGTGTCGCGTTGGCGATCGGCATCGCGACCAGTGACCTCCTGTCGCCGCGGACGCCGACCATCGCCCTCGATGCGCCGCATTTCGTCGACGAGACGGCCGGCGCCGGCATTGCGCACATGTACGACGGCGGATTCGAATTCGCCGTCGGCGGCGGGGTTGCCGTCTTCGACTGCAACGGCGATGGAAAGCCCGACCTCTATCTCGGCGGGGGGAGCAATCCGGCGGCCCTCTATCGGAACGACAGCCCGATCGCCGGAGCGCTTCGTTTCACCCCTGTGCACGATGCACTGACCGATCTCACTTCCGTGAACGGCGCGTACCCCGTCGACATTGACGGCGACGGGGTGACCGACCTCGTCGTGCTGCGGAACGGCGAGAACGTCCTCCTGCGTGGCCTCGGCGGCTGCCGCTTCGAGCGCGTGAACGAGACATGGGGATTCCGCACCGGCACCGCGGCGACCACCGCGTTCAGC
The DNA here is from genome assembly GCA_005881435.1 of Chloroflexota bacterium. Classification (GTDB taxonomy): domain Bacteria; phylum Chloroflexota; class Limnocylindria; order P2-11E; family CF-107; genus CF-107. The sequence continues at coordinate 38,219 of VBHP01000083.1, forward strand.
GCGGCGTGGGAGGGAACGGCGACGTTGCCGACACTCGCCTTCGGAAACTATGTGGATCCGATGAGCAACGATCTCCACCACCTCTGCTTCGACAACGAGCTGGTCCGGCCGGGCGCAGAAGGGCTCAGGTATGGGCCGCCGATCCCGCTTCGTCCGGGCTGGTGTGCGCTGTCGATGCTCTTCAGCGACTGGAATCGCTCCGGGCGCATGGATCTTCGCGTGAGCAACGACGCGCACTACTACCTGCCGACGGACGGTCAGGAGCAGCTGTGGCGCATCACGCCAGGTCAGCCGCCCTCGCTGTACACGGCCGACGATGGTTGGGTGAACGTGCAGGTTGAGGGCATGGGCATCGCCAGTTACGACCTCACCGGCGACGGTTACCCCGAGGTCTTCCTTACGAGCCGAGGTGATAACCGCCTGCAGACACTCGCGGCCGGTCCAGCGCATCCGACGTACCGCGACATCGGACTCAAGCGTGGCGTCAACGCGGCGCAGCCATTCACCGGCGGGGACACCAGACCGTCGACGGCCTGGCATGACCAGTTCGAGGACGTCAACAACGATGGCTTCGTCGATCTCTTCATCTCGAAAGGCAACGTCACCGATCAGCCCGAATACGCGCAGAAGGACCCGAGCGATCTCCTGATCGGACAACCCGATGGGGCGTTCCGCGAGGTCGCCGACGCGGCGGGGATCCTTAACTTCGATCGCGGACGCGGCGCCGCGCTGGCCGACTTCAATCTCGATGGCATGCTCGATCTGATCGAGGTCAACTACGGAGCGCCAGTGCGGCTGTGGCGAAACGTGGGAGCCGGCGACGCATCGCACGCGGCGCTGATGGGTAACTGGCTGGCGCTGAACGTGGTCCAGAGCGCGCCGAACGTCGATGCCATCGGGGCCTGGGTCGAGGTCCGCGTCGGCGATCTCGTCCTCCGGCGTGAGCTGACCGTCGGAGGTGGCCATTCCGGCGGGCAGCTCGGATGGGATCACTTCGGCCTGGGTCAGGCGACCGGTGCGGACGTCCGCGTCACGTGGCCGGGCGGTGAGATCGGGCCATGGCTTCACGTCGGTGCGAACGAGTTCGTCTTCCTGAGGCGAGGCACAGCGCAGGCCCAGCGATGGCTGCCGGCCGGAACCTGACCCCTTGACCGCCCGTTTAGCCTCACATCGCGGTGAGAGCAACGCTGCGCCTCCGCATCCTCGCCACGGCCATCACGGCCGGTCTCGTCATCGGGATCGCCGGCGGGCTCACGGCCACACGCCCTTGGGATCGACCTCCGGCGGCGCCGGCGTGTCCCCAGACCGCAGAGCTGTCCGGCTGGAGCGTCGCACGACGCTGGGACGAGACATTGCTGAACGCGATCCGCCGCGCCTTGCCAAACCCGCCGGTGCACGCCCGGAACCTGTTCCACCTTTCCGTCGCGATGTGGGACGCCTGGGCAGCGTACGACGCGACCGCGTCGGGCTACCTCTTCAAGGAGAAGCTGAGCGTCGGCCCCTGCGATGTCCCAGCCGCTCGCAATGAAGCCATCAGTTACGCCGCGTACCGCGTCCTGACGGAGCGCTTCCTCAAGGCCGTCGGTGCCGACAAGTCGATCTCCGAGTTCTCCGACATCATGGATTCGCTGTCCTATCCGACGACGATCACGACGACCGAGGGCGACACGCCGGCTGCCGTCGGGAACCGGATCGGGCAGATGGTGATCGACTACGGCAAGGCGGATGGCTCGAACGAGCAGAACGGGTACGCCTCACCCGATTACAAGCCGGTCAATCCGCCGCTGGTGGTGGCCCTGCCCGAGATCAAGCTCGTCGATCCAAACCGGTGGCAACCGCTTCAGATCGAATATCTGGTCAGCCAGAACGGCGTCGTGTTGCCGAGTGGCGTTCAGGGGGCAGTCGGCCCGCATTGGGGACACGTGACGCCATTCGCGATCCCCTCGGGCGGCGGATCCGGAGTTCCCTTCGATCCAGGACCGCCCCCGCGTCTCGGCGATTCCGCCACCGACGCCATGTACAAGTCGCAAGCGGTCGATGTCATCCGAGACAGCAGCGTGCTGGACGCCGAGAGCGCGACCGCCATCGATGTTTCTCCGGGCGCGATCGGCGCCAACGACCTCGGGTCGAACAGCGGCCACGGCTATGCCACCAATCCGGCGACCGGCAGTCCCTACGCGGCAGATCTGATGCGCGCGGGCGACTTCTATCGCGCGATCGCGGAATTCTGGGCCGACGGCCCGAACTCCGAGACGCCGCCCGGCCACTGGAACGTCATCGCCAACACGGTGTCCGACGAGCTCGCACCGAATCTGCGGATCGGCGGCAAGGGTCCGGTCGTCGATCGCCTGCAGTGGGACGTGAAGCTGTATCTCGCCGTGAACGGCGCCGTGCATGATGCGGCGATCGCGGCCTGGGGCCTCAAAGGCCGGTACGACGGCATCCGCCCGATCTCGATGATCCGGTATCTGGCGAGCCTCGGTCAGTCGAGCGATGCCGCGCTGCCCGCCTATAACAAGGAAGGCTTGCCATTGATCCCCGGGCTCATCGAGCTCGTCACCAAGGCCAAGACCGTGATAGGCGGACCGATGGCCTCGCTCAAGGGCAACGAGGGCAAGATCGCGGTCCGTGCCTGGCACCGGGATCCGACCGATCCCGCAAGGACGTCGGTGGGGTGGATCCTCGGCACGACGTGGACGCCCTATCAATTGCCGACGTTCGTGACGCCGTCATTCCCGGGCTACATCTCCGGTCACAGCACGTTCAGTCGGTCGGCGGCGGAGGTGCTCAGCGGCATCACCGGCAGCGAATTCTTCCCCGGCGGGCTCGCGCAGCGCACGATCGAAACGGCCTCGTTCCGGATCGACGCCGGGCCAACCGCCAACGTCGTGCTGCAGTGGGCGACGTACTACGACGCCGCCGATCAGGCCGGGCAGTCGCGTCTGTACGGCGGCATTCACGTGCAGGCAGACGACTTCACCGGCCGCATCATCGGCTCGACCTGCGGCAAGGCTGCCTGGGACCTCGCCCAGCGCTACTACGCCGGGCTTGTCGGCCGCTGATCTCGCGTCGCTCCACTCGGTAGACTGGACCCATTCCGATGAGCGCTCCAGCAGGGCGGAGCGCCACGCGCAGAAGAGATTAGGGGAGCAACGTTGTGGGTAACTACGCGAATGTGAACGGCATCAAGCTGTACTACGAGATTCACGGCCAGGGACGTCCGCTGATCCTGCTACACGGTGGTCTCGGCGCGATCGAGATGTTCGGCCCGAACCTCCCAGCGTTGGCCAAAGGCCGGCAGGTCATCGCCGTCGATCTGCAGGCTCACGGCCGAACGGCCGACATCGATCGACCCCTCCGCACGGAGCTCATGGCTGAGGACATCGCCGCCTTGATCAAACACCTGAAGCTCGATCGGCCCGACATCATGGGGTACTCGCTGGGTGGCGGCGTCGCCCTGTTCATTGCAATCCGGCACCCGGAACTCGTGGGGCGGCTGGTCGTGGTCTCGACTCCGTTCCGGCGCAATGCGTTCTATCCGGACATCCTGTCGCAGCAGGGTCAGGTCGGCGCCGAAGCGGCGGAGGCGATGAAGCAGACGCCGATGTACCAGCTGTACGCCAGCCTCGCGCCGCGGCCTGAGGATTGGCCACGGCTCTTGCAGAAGATCGGCGACTCGATGGCGGAAGATTTCGATCTTTCGAATGAGATCAGGGGGATCAAGGCGACCGTGCTGGTCGTGGCCGGAGATGCCGACATCTTTCCACCGGCGCACGCCGTGGAGCTGTTCGGCCTGCTCGGCGGCGGCAAGCGCGACGGCGGATGGGACGGTTCGGGCCGGCCGAAGTCGCGGCTCGCGATCCTGCCCGGTGTCACGCACTACGCGATGGGCAGCGATCCAGCGCTAGCCGCGACCGTCATCCCGTTCCTCGACGAGGAAACGGAGACCGATCGCGAGTCGCGCGCGGCGACGGCGCAACCCGTGGGCGCCACCCGCTAAGCACGAGAAGGCCGGGCCGAGAGAACGGCCCGGCCCGCTTTCCGGTGGATCGCTTCGATGACGAGATGACGCGCTAGTCAAAGGAGAACGCGTCCCAGCCGACGCTATCCCAACCCACGCTGTCCCAGCCGACGCTGTCCCAACCCACGCTGTCCCAGCCGACGCTGTCCCAGCCGACGCTGTCCCAACCCACGCTGTCCCAGCCGACGCTGTCCCAATCGAAGTTGTCCCACGCCACTGAATCCCAGTTGACGCTGTCCCAGGTGAGCGACCCCCACAGGATGCCGTCGAGGCTGAGGTTCTTCCAGCGCAGCGGTGTGCCGTACAGCATCGCGTACAGCGAACGTGCGAACCCATCCGCTGGCCGGAGTCCGCGGTTCGCAGCGGCGAGGGAAACATCCACCGGAGCGAGCGGTCCAAGGGTTCCCCCACTCGACCGGCTCGTCGTCGCGGCTGCGGCCGCGTTCACATCCAGCAGCCCGCTGCCGGCGGCGATGGGATCGGGAAGCGTGGCGCTGCCACCGAACGGCTGCGTCGAGCCCACCAATGCCGCCTTTACCTGGTCCGGAGCAAGGTCTGGTCTGCGCTGGAGCAACAGCGCGGCGGCCCCAGACGCCACCGCGGTCGCCATCGAGGTGCCGCTCAAACGGAAGTAGGTCGCGCCGTTCTGCGCCGTGACGACGCGGTCGGGGAACAGCACATCGAGCGTGCTTCCGGGTACGCGGAGCGAAACGATCCGCCGGCCCGGTGCGACGAGGTCAGGCTTGGCATTCGAGTCGGCGCTGCCCCACGATGAGAACCACACCAGAGTGTCGTCCGCGGTGCTGAGCGTTCCGGCGTCGTCGGTTGCGCCGACCGTGATGACGTACGGATCCGTGCCTGGCGTGACGACGCTGTCACGTTGCGGGCCGCTGTTTCCCGCCGCCGCCACCACCACCAGACCGACACGCCACGCCACCTCGACGGCGGCTGCCAGTGGGTCGGTGCGATAGGAACCGCTCGAGTGCGCGCCGAAAGACAGATTGATGACACGGATGTTGTACGCGGACCGGTGCGTCACGACCCACTCGATGCCGCGCACCAGCGATGAGATCCGACCGCTGCCGTTGTTGTTGAGCACGCGGACGTCGACGATGTTCGCCTGCGGCGCGATCCCGATGAACTCGCCATCGGACCGTCTGCCGTTTCCGGCGATGATCCCGGCGATATTGGTGCCGTGACCGCCCGGATCGCTCGTCAGCCGCTCGCCCGCGAAATTGACTGAGGCCAGGATCCGGTTCGTGGGCTGCGTGAGATCCGGATCGGAGGCGACGCCGGAATCGAGGACCGCCACGGTGACGCCCAGCCCGGTGGTCCCGTTGTGCCAGAGCTGATCCGCTTTCACGACTCGCGGATACACGGCGGCGAGCTCAGCGGCGGTCACGGTCTGCGTCCCGCCGCGTCTCGGGCCGACGGTCGCGTCGTAATGGATGTACGCGACGGTCGGGACCAGGCTCATAGCCTCGATGCCGGCGGCGTTGGCGAATCCAGCGGCACTGTTGATCAGCGACAGCCCGCCGGCGGGTGTGCCGTTGAGGCGAAGGAGATCCAGGGCTTCATTGGTGCGACCCGCGCTCGCCAAAGGGGCGAACGGAGCAAGAGGGGGCTGCATCTCGACGATGACAGGCAAGGGCGACAGCGGATTCGCATTCATCAACGTCGTCAACGCCGGGTCGATCTTGTCGGTCGTTGCCGCGCGCGCACGGGGCGCGAACGGCAGCAGGGCGACGCTGAGTACGAGGACGATGCAGCTGGCGACGACCAGACGGAGCCTCATGCGTGTCGCTCCATGCGAGCGGGCTCGGCCTCTTCAGTCGGCAATGGCAGCGTGAAGTAGAACTCGCTGCCTTGGCCGTGGCCCGCCGATGCCGCCCACATGCGTCCGCCGTGGGCGGCGACGAGGCCGTTGGCGAAATACAGACCGAGCCCGGCACCTTTGACGTGCTGCGCACCTTCCGCGCGATAGCCGCGACGGAACAGCTGTTCGCGCTCCGTGGCGTCGAGGCCAAGGCCCTCGTCGCTGACGCAGACCGTCGCGCCATGCTCGTCCGCGGCGACCGAGACCGTCACCGTCGAGCCCTCGGGCGAGTACTTCAACGCGTTGGACAGCAGGTTTGTGAGGACCTGGCGGATCCGGCGCTCGTCCCAGTCGCCGACGACGCGCTGGCGCGCGGAAACGCGGATGCGATGCCGAGCCGTCGTCCGGATCGAATCCACGACGTCGTGCACCAGGGCCACGAGGTCGACAGGCCAGGGGGTGATCGAGAGCAGGCCGGCCTCCAGAGTCGAGATGTCAAACAGCGTCGCGATCAGGTCCGCCATGCGGTCGGTGTACTTCACGATCGCGGCGGCCGATGCCTTCAAAGCTTTCCGATCGCGGTCACCGTCGGTGAGGCGACGGAGGAGGATCTCCGCCTGACCCTTGATGACCGTTATCGGCGTCCGCAGGTCGTGCCAGGCCATGGCGAAGATGTCTTCCCGCAACCGCTCCAGCTCCCGCTGTCCCGTGGTGTCCCGGAAGACGATGACCCCGCCTTGCACCGCGCCGGTCGGAGAGCGAAGTACCGACGCGTTGACGCTCAGGATGCGTCGCTGGGCCGACCGAAGCTCGATCTCCTCTTCAGCGACGCTCGATCCCGCGCGAAGCGCCTCGACGACGGGAACGAGCGCGGCGGTGATCTCTCGCGCCGTCAGCGGCCACTGCTCCAGGCGCTGTCGCTCGAGCGGCTGGCCCAACACGAGGCTCGCACTATCCAGGCACAGCAGCTGTCGCGCCGCGCGATTCAAGCGCACGATCGCGCCGCGTTCATCGACGATGAGCAGCGCGTCCGTCATGCCGGCGAGAATCGCCTCCAGCTCGGAGGCATGTCGTTCGTACTCCAGCGCCATCTGTTCCGTCGCGTGCAGGCGTGTGATAGCGGCCGCCGCCTGCGCGCCGATGGCGCTCAGCGTGAAGAGATCCCCCTCGTCATACGCATCGGGCTCGTAGCTCTGCGCCGAGAGCACGCCGAGCACGCGATCGCCCGACATGATCGGGACTACCAGTGCGGACTCCGGCGCGACCAAGTCGCCCGATTCCGTTCCATACAGCAAACGGACGGGACCCTCGACGGACCAGTGACGAACGAGCCGCGGCGTCCGCGTGCGGATGGCCTCGCTGGTAATGCCTTGGCCGAGCGGGAACGACCCACCGGGATGCTCCACGCCGCGATCAATCTGGCGCACGACCTCGACGGTCTGACTGGCCTCGTTGTAGACGGCGAAGAAGAGGACGGTCGCGTCCATCACACGCGCGATCTCGTCGTGAAGCGCGCGGAAGAGCTCCTCAAGGTTGCTGGCTTCGGCGGCGAGACCACCGAGTCTGCGCGCCAGCGCAAGCCGCGAGCGCTGCTGCTCCGCGGCGGTCGCGATCACAGTGGAACTTAAGTCGCTCGGCACGCGTCCGTCGCCCGCTGTGGCAACGGAAGGAGGTCTTGTAATGGACACAGCGTCTGCTAGATCGATGAGTCTGCAGACTTGGGGCCAACGCGGCCGGTCGGGCGTTCGCGGCCAACATCCGTGCCGCTGCGATCGCAGTCATCCAAGCAATCGCTGTATCGAGCGTGCGGAGTGTCGCGGGCCTTGCGGCGGCGCCCGACTTGGCTCGACCGGCGGTCGAGCCCACATCAACGCGGCGTACTTCGCCTGGGATCGGACGTTCGCGATCGTGTGGCTATCGGCGCCCGGGGCGCGACATTCGCGCAACCTACAAAGGAATGCGTCCGCCGCGATCGTGGTCTACGACTCGACCCAGCGGTGGGGCCGACGGGATCGCGGTATTCACCTGTACGGCTCGGCGCGCGAGCTCCGCGGCACCCAGCGCGCGAGGCCGCACGCCTCTATCAACGATGCTTCCCGGACTACGACGAGTCCAACCTCGACGCATACGACGCCAGGGACCTGACGACGTGGCTCCGGACCGAGAGCTATCGCTGAGCTTGCGTGAGCGCGGCTAGAAGGCCTTCGACTGCCAGACGAGAGCGAGGATGGTGAGCAGCAGGCGCGAGTCCACCGCACTCGCGCCGCGCTTCCGCGTGATCGTGACTACCCTCATCCCGCGTCGAGTCTCGGCGTAGGACTGCAGACGCACAATGCGCAGCGTTGAGGAGCGATCGCTCGTGCAAATGAGCTACGCGTCGTGCGGGAAGGTCTGCTCTCCAGCGCGGATCGCGACATCGAGCCAATTGTCGCGCGGCGGCAGCGGACAGGACCAGCTCTCGTTGTACGCGCAGTAGGGGTTGTAGGCCCGATTGAAATCGAGCAGATACCGGCCCGAGCCGAGCGGCTCGGCTTCGACGTATCGTCCGGCGCCGTAGGTCTCGTCGCCGCTGGTGCGATCGCGGAAAGGGATGAACAGGCTGTGACCCTGCTCGTACGCGAGCAGCACGGCGTCGCGGTCGCCGACGCGGAAGCGCAGATGGCCGGCGCGGACCAGCTCGCTGGTACTGCCGTCGCTGGTCTCGACCGGTTCCGCGACCGGTGCCGACTCGGGCTCCAGCGCGACCTCGAAGCGGTACGCCGGGTCCTCCGGGAAGTACCGCAGGCCGGAGAACACATGGCGCTGCTCGTGGGTCAGCGGCGAGTCGTGCGAATGGCCGAACAATTCGTCCTTCTCCCGCCTGAGCGTGGCG
>VBHP01000111.1 GCA_005881435.1 Chloroflexota bacterium
CCCGCTACATCCGCAATTCGGTGAAGATCGTCACCGACGCGTACGACGGCTCGATCACGTTCTATGTCGTCGATCCGAACGATCCGGTCATCCTCACACTGCAGAAGATCTACCCCGAGCTCTTCAAGTGCCTGTGCGACATGCCGCCGGCGATCCGCGCGCAGCTGCGTTACCCCGAGGACCTCTTCCGCATCCAGGCCGCGATGTACGGCAGATATCACGTCACCGATCCCTCGGTCTTCTACACCGGCACGGACAACTGGCAGATCGCGAGCGAGATCCTTACCCAGGGCTCGGCGGCCCAGCAGATCGAGCCGTACTACGTGATCACGCGTCTGCCCGACGCGACCACACCGGAGTTCGTGCTGTTCGTGCCGATGACGCCGGTCGGCAGGAACAACATGGTCGGGTGGCTCGCCGGCCGTTCCGACGGGGAGCACTACGGCGAGCTTCGGGTGCTGCGATTCGCGACCGATCGCACGATCTTCGGCCCGTTACAAGTGGAGGCGCGCATCGATCAGGACCCGGACATCAAGACCCAGCTGGCGCTGCTGTCGCAGGGCGGCACGACGCTGTTCCACGGCAACCTGCTCGTCATCCCGGTCGGGTCCTCGTTCATCTACGTCGAGCCGATCTTCATCCAGGCCAGCGCCGCGAGCATTCCGGAGCTGCGACGCGTGGTGCTCGCGACGCAGACCAAGGTCGTCATGCGCAACACCTTCCCCGACGCCCTGGCGGCCCTGATCCAGGGCGCGCCGCCGGTGGTCACCACGCCACCTCCGACGACGACGCCGCCGACGAACGTCACGCCCGAGATCCAGGCGCTGGTGAAGTCGATCTCGGACCACTACTCGAAGGCGCAGGCGGCACTGCGGAATAACGACTTCGCGACCTACGGTGCGGAGCTCGACGCAATGTCGAAGGATCTGGCGAAGCTCCGTGATCTGACGGGAGTGACCTTGCCCTAGCGCGCGATCGAGGCATGGCATCTGCATGTGCTCGAGACGGGATGCGGATTGGTGTGCTGGCACCGCCGTTCGTGCGTGTGCCCCCCAGGCGATATGGCGGTACCGAGCGTGTCGTCGCGGCGTTGACCGATGCGCTGGTGGACCGTGGGCACGAGGTCGTCCTCTTCGCCAGCGCCGACTCACGCACCAAGGCGCGGCTCGAGCCGATCGTGGACGCGCCGGTCTGGGAAAACCCACGCTTCGCCGATAACGGCCCGTTCTGGACGCTCGCGGTCGACCGCGCCTATCGCGGCGCGGACGGCCTCGAGCTCATGCACAACCACGCCGACTTCCACGCCTATCCGCTGGCGCGTCGTGCCGCGATGCCGACGGTCACGACGCAGCACTGGCGCATGGACCTGCCCGAGCTCGTGCCGTTGTATGAGGAGTACGCCGAGCATCCGTTGATCGCGGTCAGCAACGCGCAGCGGCGCGGCCTGCCCACGGCGAATTGGCTCGCGACCGTGCATCACGGACTGCCGCGAGATCTGTACCGCCCCAGCTTCGCGCCCGGGACGTATCTGGCCTTCTGCGGCCGCCTCTCGCGCGACAAAGGCGCGCACACGGCGATACAGACGGCGATCCGCACGGGTATCCCGATCAAGATGGCGGGCCGGCGGCCGACTGGGTTGCGGTCTGACCAAGAGGAGCGCGCCGAGCGCGAGTACTACGAGAGCGTCCTCGCGCCACTGCTTCGACATCCGCTCGTTGAAGAGCTCGGCGAGATCGGCGACGCGGAGAAACAGAAGCTGTACGACGGCGCGATGGCCGTGCTGTTGCCGATCCAGTGGCCCGAGCCGTTCGGGCTCGTGCTGATCGAGGCCCTCGCGTGCGCTACGCCGGTGCTGGCCTCGCCGGCGGGATCCGTCCCCGAGGTCATCCGCGACCGGGTCACCGGGTTTCACTGCCGCAGCGTCGACGACTACGTGCGCGCGATCGGCCGCATCGGCGACATCGATCGCAAGAGCTGCCGTCGCGAATTCGAAGAACGCTTCAGCGCCGATCTCATGGCGCGCCGCTACGAACAGGTCTTCGCCGAGTTTCTCGGCACGCGCGAGCGTCCTGTGCGGGTGCGCGAATTGACACGGTCCTAAGGGCTCTCGCCGCCTGACTCGCGATTCCGGCTACGCTTTCGACCTCACATGGCGCTGGGCCGCGACTTTCGTTTGCCGCGCGACGTTCGCCCGCTGCGTTACGAGCTGCGGTTCGATCTCGACCTCGATCACTGGACGTTCGAGGGTGTGGAGACGATCCGCATCGTCCTCGACCAAGCGCGGCGCGAGCTGTATCTGCACGCGGTCGACATCCAGGTACATTCCGCGCGCGCTGTCGTGGGCGGCATGACGATCGACCTCGAGATCGCACCGGAACCGGACGCCGAAGCGATCGTTCTCCGCGCGCCACGCGAGCTGGCTGCGGGCGAGGTCGACATCGCGCTCGAATTCGCCGGCCCGATCCGCGACGACCTGAAGGCCATCTACCGGTCCACGCTCGGCGAGCAGCGCATCGCCGCGACGCAGCTCGCGCCAGCCGACGCGCGACGCGCCTTCCCGTGCTTCGACGAGCCGACCTTCAAGGCGCCCTTCGCGCTCGCGGTCACCGGTCCGGCCGACGCCGCGGCCGTCGCCAACGGTCCTGTCGAATCGACCGAGCTGCTGCCGGGCGGTCGGCGCCAGTGGCGCTTCGCCGAGACCCCGCCGCTGTCCTCGTATCTCCTGGCCTTCTGCGTCGGGAACATCGAGGCCACCGACCCCGTCCTGACGCGCAGCGGCGTGCCGTGTCGCGTGTGGCTGCCGCGCGGCAAATCGCGTGACGGCGTGTACTCGCGCGATCTGCATCGCGATGCGCTGGACTGGCTGGAGCCGTACACCGGCGTGCCGTACCCGTACCGGAAGATGGACGGCATCGGGCTCCCGGACTTCAGCGCCGGCGCGATGGAGAACCCCGCCGCGATCACGTATCGCCTGCGCGTCCTCGCCGCCGATCCGGAGAACGCCAGCACGGCGCAGCTCAAACAGACCTTCGAATACGTCGCGCACGAGGTCACGCACATGTGGTGGGGCGACCTCGTCACATTCGCCTGGTGGGACGACATCTGGCTCAACGAGGCTTTCGCCACGTTCGTCGGACACAAGTGCAACGAAGCGTCTCGGCCGCACTGGCGGTTCTGGCGCGACTTCATCCTGCAGGTCGTCGTCGGATTCGAGCTGGATGCGCTGGCCTCGACGCACGCGATCCACTCCGAGGCGCGGACGGTAGACGAGGCTTGGCAGCGATTCGATGCCGTCAGCTACCAAAAGGGAGCGGGTGTCCTGCGCATGCTGGAGGGGTTCATCGGCGCGGACGCCTTCCGCGAGGGCGTGCACCTGTACCTCACGCAGCATTACGAGTCGAACGCGACCGCTGCCGACTTCTGGCGCGCGCTCGACGATGCGTCGCGGGCCGACGTCACACGGATCGCCGATGTCTGGATCAATGAGCCCGGCCATCCGCTGGTCGAGTGCCGCCGCGACGTCGACGCGGTCGTCCTGTCACAGCGGCGCTTCTACTTCGATGCTGCGCTGACGTCGGATCAGCGTTGGCCGATCCCAATGGTCCTCACGGTCGACGGTCACGAGCGCCGCGTCCTGTTCGACACGAGCGAGCTACGCCTGCCGATCGGGAAGGATTCGTGGCTGTTCCCGACCGCTCACGGCATCGGCTTCTACCGCTTCGTCCTCGACGACGCGCTGTTCGCGGCGCTGCTGCCGCACGTCCGCTCGCTGGAGCCGGAGGAGCGGCTCGTCCTCGTGGACAACCAGTGGGCCCTCGTGCGCGCCGGCGTGTGCCCGGTCGCCACGTACGTCGCGCTGCTCAGGGCGCTCCGCGGCGAATCGGATCGCGCCGTCCTCACCGCGGTGTACGAGCGACTGCTGTGGATCTGGAGCCATGCACTTCCCGACGCGGAGCGCGAGCGCTTCGCCGCGCTGGTGTGCGACGTGTTCGGGCCGCAGCTCGACCGACTCGGTTGGGATCCGCGCCCGAACGAGACCGACGACGACCGGCAGCTGCGACCGATCGCGATCAACGCGCTCGGCGTCGTCGCCGGAGATGCGGCGGCGGTGGCCGAGGCGCGACGCCGGATCGAGGGCCACCTCAATGGGCGGCCGGCGGATCACAACCTCATCCTGGCGTTCGCGAACGTCGCCGCCGCACATGGCGACGCCGCACTTCACGCCCGGTATTACGCGCACCGCCAGAAGGTGGCGTTGAGCGACGTGCAGGAGGAGCAGCGGTTCATGTACGCGCTGGCGCTGTTCCGCGATGAGCGCGCCATCGCGGCGAACGTCACGGCGCTCCTCGACGGCAGCATCCGAGACCAGGATGTGATGCTGCTGCTGCGCGAGCTGATGCGCGTCCCCGCCGGCAGGCCCGCGTATTCGCGCGCGATCCGCGAGCGCTGGGATCGGTTCGCGCCGCTCGAGGGCTCGATCCGCAACGACGTGCTCATGTCACTGTCGCGGAGCACCGACCGGGCGCTGGTGCGCGACGCTGAAGCGTTCTTGCGCCAACGCACCGAACCGGACATGCGCGAGCACGCGCAGCGTGATCTCGAACGGCTCCGCCTCGACGCCGCGGCCGCGGCGCGCATCGCCACGGAGCTTCCGGCGGCGCTCCGTTGAGCGAGCGTTCGCTGCGCGTCGGTGTGATCGGCGCCGGCTACTGGGGGCCGAACCTGGTGCGCAACTTCTTCGAGGCGCCGGGCGCCGACGCCGTCGCGGTCTGCGACCTGTCGGACGAGCGCCTCGACGCCATCCGCAAGCGCTATCCGTCGGTGAAGACCACGCGCGATCACCGCGAGCTCATCGCCGACACGTCGATCGACGCGATCTGCGTCGCGACGCCGGTGAGCACGCATCATCAGCTGGCGACGGAGGCGCTGCGGGCCGGCAAGCACGTGCTCGTGGAGAAGCCGCTGGCGCGGACGATCGACGAAGCCGAAGCCCTCGTCGCGCTCGCCGACGAGGTCAATCGGGTACTCGCGGTCGGCCACACCTTCGTCTACAACCCCGCCGTCACCAAGGTGCGTCAGATCCTGGAGTCGAAACAGATCGGCTCGATCTACTACGTCGATTCGCAGCGGGTGAATCTGGGCTTGCACCAATTCGACATCAACGTGCTGTGGGATCTGGGACCGCACGATGTCTCGATCATGCTGTACTGGCTCGGCGAGGAGCCGGAGTGGGTCTCGTGCACCGGCGCCTGCTACATCCAGCCGACGATCGAAGACGTGGTGTTCCTGGAGATGGGCTTTCCCTCCGGCACGATCGCGCACGCGCACCTCTCATGGCTCGCGCCCGGGAAGCGGCGCGTGATGACCGTCGTCGGCTCCAAGCGCATGGTCGTGTATGACGACGTAGAGGTCGCCGAGAAGGTAAAGGTCTTCGACCACGGCGTCGAGCGGATGGACGCCGACGAGCTGCGGCGTTCGTACCGCGCCGGCGACATCCACGCCCCGCGCATCGCCACGACGGAAGCGCTGCAGATCGAGGTGCGCGACTTCATCGACGCCATTCGCCGCGGCCGCCGCCCGCTCTCCGATGGTCACGCCGGCGTGCGCGTCGTCCGCGTGCTGGACGCGGGCATGCGCTCGCTCCGCGAGAACGGCTCGCGCGTGCCCTATCGGGAACCGGCGCGCGCGTGAGCCTTCGTTTTGGCGACGCCGGCGCGCCTGACGCCGGTCGCGCCCGCAGCTCCCTCTCCGCGCTCACCGCTCGGCCTGCAGCTTGCCGCACAGCGTCGAACGGTCGCTCCGGTCGCGCCGGCTCGGCGCGCCGGCATCGGGGCTCACTCCGGTGAGCGTCGGTTCCGGCGTCTTCATTCATCCGTCCTCGCGCTCGCTCGTCGAGACGGATGACATCGGGGCGGGCACGAAGATCTGGAGCAACGCGCGGATCCTCAAGGGAGCGCATATCGGTCGCGACTGTGTCATCGGAACGAACGTGTTCATCGATGCCGATGTCCGCATCGGCGATCGCGTCAAGATCCAGAACGGGGTCTCGCTCTACAAGGGCGTCGTCGCGGAGGACGGCGTGTTCTTCGGCCCGCATTGCGTGACGACGAACGATCTCGACCCGGCCGCGATCACTCCCGAGGGCAGGCTGAAGGGCGCCGAGGATTGGACGCTCGGGCGCACGCTCTTCCGCGAAGGGGCGCGGATCGGGGCGCACGCCACGATCGTGTGCGGCAATCCGCTCCGGACGATCGGCCGCTGGGCCCTCGTCGGCGCGCACGCCCTCGTCACCGAGGACATTGCTGACTTCGCGCTGGTGTTCGGCGTGCCGGCGCGATTCGTGCGCTTTGTCTGCCCGCGCGGACTGCGCCACCGTGTCGAGGTCGCATCCTCCGTCCCCCGTTGCAGCGAGTGCGGTCGGGAACTCGCGGCGATAGTGTCTCGAAGATGACCGTGACCACGACGCCGCAGATCCCGCTGGTCGATCTGCGCGCGCAGTACGAGACGATCCGCGAGGAGGTCGCATCCGCCTGGGACGAGATCCTCGGCTCGATGCATCTCTTCCTCGGGCCCAACTGCGAAGCCTTCGACACGGAATTCGCGGCACTGTGTGGAACGAGTCACGCCGTCGGCGTCGGCAACGGCACGGACGCCCTCATCCTCGCGTTGCGCGCGCTGCACATCGGCGCAGGTGACGAGGTCGTCACGGTGTCCTTCACCTTCTTCGCCACGGTCGAGGCCATCCGTGCCGTGGGCGCGACACCGGTCTTCGTCGACGTCGACGACGACACCGCGCTGATGAATGTCGATCAGGCGCTCTCGCGCATCGGGCCGAGGACGAAAGCCATTCTGCCGGTCCACCTGTTCGGGCGCACGGTGCCGCTCGCGCGGCTCCGCGCCAGCGGTGTGCCGGTACTCGAGGACGCCTGCCAGGCACATGGAGCGACGCTCGACGTCGGCGCCCGCGCCGGCTCGGGAGGGACCGTCGGCGCGTTCTCGTTCTATTTCTCCAAGAACCTCGGCGCGTACGGCGAGGGCGGCTCGGTCACGACCAACGACGACGCCATTGCCGAGGAGCTGCGACTGCTTCGCAATCACGGCCAGCGCACTCGCTACGAGAGCGTGTTGATGGGCTACAACTCGCGACCCGACGAGCTCCAGGCCGCGGTGCTGCGGATCAAGCTGCGCCGGCTGCTGTTGTGGAACGCCCGTCGCCGCGAGATCGCGCGCCGCTACGACGAGCTGCTGGCCGATCTGCCGGTGCAGCGGCCGCCGCTGCCGCGTGGCGAAGAGCACGTCTTCCATCTCTACGTCGTCCGCGCACCGCGCCGCGATGCGCTTCGGGAGCATCTCGCCGCGCGGGGGATCGGCACCGGTGTGCATTACCCGATCCCATGTCACCGGCAGAGCGCTGCCGCCGGACTCCGGCTTCCACGCGGCGGGCTCCCGATCACCGAGCGCCTGTCGAACGAGGTCCTCTCGCTGCCGATGTATCCCGAGATCGCCGACGCACAGCTCGAGACCGTGTCCGACGCGATCCGCAGCTTCTACGCGTCACGCTGAGGCCGCCCTGACGCAGGACGTCATCCTCCTCCCGACCTACAACGAACGCGAGAACTTCGAGGACATCGTCGCGGCGATCTTCGCCGCCCTTCCCGATGCACACGTCCTCGTCGTCGACGACAACTCGCCCGACGGCACCGGTCGGCTCGCCGACGCGCTCGCGGCGCGGGACGATCGTGTGCGCGTCGTGCACCGTCAGAGGAAGGAGGGTCTCGGGCGCGCGCTGGTTGAGGGTTTCAAAGTCGCGCTGTCCGGCCCGTACCAGCGCATCTTCACCATGGATGCGGATTTCAGTCACGATCCGAAGTACCTGCCGGAGCTGCGCAAGGCCGCCGAGTCCGCCGATGTCGCCGTCGGGGCGCGCTACGTGCGCGGCGGCGGCGTCGTGGGCTGGGGTCCAATGCGACAGATCGTCAGCCGCGGTGGGAACTTCTACGCCCGGACCGTGCTCGGCGTGCCCTACCACGACCTGACCGGCAACTACCGCTGCTGGCGGCGCACCACGCTGGAGCGGATCGCGCTCGACACGCTCCGATCCGACGGCTACGTCTTTCAGATCGAGGTGCTCTACCGCGCCTTCCGTTCCGGCGCGCAGGTGCGTGAGGTGCCGATCCGATTCCGCGATCGCACGCGCGGCAAATCCAAGATGACCACCCGCATCGTCATGGAAGCCTGGCCGCGTGTGCTCGAGCTGCGCTGGCGCGCCCTCACCGGCAAGCTGTAGTGCGCCTCGCGTTCGACGCGCGACATCTGCAGACCGTCGCGCGGCATCGCGGCATCGGCAGGTACGCCCGAAACCTGCTCGCCGCGTGGCAGCAGATGCCGCCGGAGGGCGTCGATTTCACGCTGCTGCGGCTGCGCAACTTCCCCGACCCCGACCCGCAGCCGCTGCCGACACATCGCGA
>VBHP01000112.1 GCA_005881435.1 Chloroflexota bacterium
GTGCCTGGGACATCCAGCGCGGCTCTCCGTCGATCGTCGTCGCCACCGTCGACACCGGCGTCGACCCGGGACATCCCGACCTGCAGGGCGTGCTGGTCAACGCGCCGCGTTTCCTGACCGGCCCCGATCCCTCCTGCCCGGTGGACCCGACGAACCGTGACGACAACGGCCACGGCACCCACGTCGCGGGGATCATCGGGGCCGCCGGCGGCAACGGCCTCGGCGTCGCCGGCGTCGCGTTCGGCGTGCGGGTCATGCCGATCAAGGCGCTCGACTGCATGGGCTCCGGCTTCCTGTCCGACATCGCCCGCGCGATCACGTACGCCGCGGACAACGGGGCGCGCGTCGTCAACGTCTCGCTGGGCGCGTCCGACGCTTCGGACGCGCTGCACAGCGCGGTCACGTATGCGCTGGCGCGGAACGTCGTGGTCGTCGCGGCGGCCGGGAACTGCGGCTCGGAGTCCGGGACCACACGCTGCCCGACGCTGAATGCGCCGGACTATCCGGCGGCGTACGCCGGCGTCATCGCCGTCGGCGCGACCGACCCGAACGATCAGCCGGCGACCTTTTCTACCGCCGCGGACTACGTCGACGTGAGCGCGCCTGGCACGTCCATCGTCTCGACGTTCCCGACTTATCGCGTGCAGCTCAACCTCGAGGGTCTGCCGCAGAACGATTACGCCTCGCTGCGCGGGACCTCCCAGGCCGCGCCGTTCGTGGCCGGCGTCGTCGCCCTCCTGCTCTCGAGAGAGCCGTTGCTCACACCGGAAAAGGTGGCGCAGCGCCTTCGCACCACCGCGGATGATGTCGGCGCGCCGGGCTTCGACACCAAGAGCGGCAACGGCCGCGTCAACGCCTATCGCGCCATCACCGGCGCGACGCCGCAGTACGGTGCGCAGTACCAGTTGCAGCCGCCGACGCCGACGACGCTCGCGTTCGCGTCGAGCGGAACGCTTCGCGTCGCCATCGTCAACGGCTCGAACTTCACCTGGCCCGCCACAGGAGCGACGCCGGTGCACGTATCGACGCACTGGTTCAGCGCCACCGGCGTGCTCGTCGCATGGGATGGGCCACGCGGGTCATTCGCGAACGACGTGCCAGTCGGCGGTGTCGCCGTCGTCGACGTGCCGATCAGTGCTCCGCTGCCGCGAGGCCTTTACCTGCTGAAGGTCGATCTGGTGCAGGAAGGCGTCACCTGGTTCTCGACACAGGGTGTGCCGATGCTCTCACTCGCGATCGCCGTCAACGGCGGATACAGCGCGACCTATCAGGCCGGCGCATCGGCGCAGATCGTCATCGGCGCCGCGTCGAACGCGGTCGTCACGGTCACGAACACCGGGTCCCGGGTGTGGCCGGCGGCCGGTCCGACGCCCGTGCGCCTCGGCTCGCACCTGCGGGATCAGAACGGCAAGGTGCTGCTGTGGGATGGTCCGCGCGCGCCGCTCGGCGCCGACGTCGCGCCCGGTGCCGTCGCCACCGTGACGCTGTCGCTCCCGCAACCGCCGACGACAGGCGCATACGTCGTCGAGCTCGACCTCGTGCAGGAGGGCGTGCTGTGGTTCTCCAGTGAAGGCGTCGCGACGAAGGCACTACCCGCCAGTGCGGTCAGCGGTTACGGTGCGCGCTACTCGATCGTGCCGCCGAGCCCGATGCTCCCGGGCCAGCGGGTGCGGCTCGCGGCGCTGGTATCGAACACCGGCGCGTTCTCCTGGTCCGCGAACGGCGCGAACCCGGTGCGTCTGTCATCGCATCTGTTCGCCGCGAACGGCGGCATCGTGCGTTGGGATGGCGCGCGGGCGGAGCTCGCGGCGGATATCGCCCCCGGCGCATCGACGCAGACAGCGGTGATCGTCGACGCGCCGATGACGGCCGGGTCGTACGTGCTGCGCGTCGATCTCGTTCGCGAGGGTGTGTCGTGGTTCTCGGCACAAGGCGTCGCGACGCTGGATCTGCCGCTGACCGTGATCGCCGACCGGCGTGCATCAGTGGGATTCAACATCAGCTCGGTGTCGCGCTCCGCGCCGGCGCCCGTCGCGGTCACGATCCGCAATGCGAGCTCGGTGCTGCTGTCTCCCGACGGCGCGCGTCCCGTCTCGGTGTCGTCGCATTGGCTCGGAGCGAATGGGACGGTCCTGTTGTGGGACGGGCCACGTGTCGCGCTGCCGCGCGTGCTCCTGCCCGGAGACCAGCTCGTGGTTTCAATAACGCTCGCGCCTCCCCCCACTGGGGCTAGTGCGCTGGTCATCGACCTGGTCCAGGAGGGTGCAGCCTGGTTCGGCACCGGTTCGGCCGTCCCCGTGACGGTCACTCCGTAAGGGCGTTGGTCGAACTAGTGGCTTTCGGCAGAGTCCCGGACGACTTGCTCGGTAGGATGGCACACGCCCTGCATCTCCGCTTGGTCGTGAGACTAGCGTTCGTGCTCACGCTCGTCGTAGCGGCCAGCGTGCAGGCACAGACAGTCAGCGCCGCGCCTGAGCTCGCGGCCATCTACACCGTCGCATCGACGCCGCCCACGCTCCCCATCGGCAACGTCGTGTCGGTCGCGGTCAGCATCACCAACACCGGCACCGCGACGTGGAACTCGAGCGGTGCGAACCTGGTGGATCTCTCGTACCACTGGTACGACACGACCGGTAAGGCTGTCGTCTGGGACGGCTTGCGGTCGCCGCTGTCGGCGAACGTTCCCCCGACCGGCACGATCGCGGCGACGGCGCAGGTCGTTCCACCGACCGCGGCGGGGACGTACCTGTTGCGCTTCGCTCTGGTGAAGGAAGGCGTCGGCTGGTTCGATCCGGAGGCCGCCGCACACACCGTCGCCGTCGTCTCGCCCTTCCAGGTCTCATTCGGACAAGTCACGCCGCCGGCCTCGTTCGTCGCCGGTGGGACGTACACGATCGCCGTGCCGGTGACGAACTCCGGCACCTCGATCTGGAACGCGACCGGCGCGAATCCGATCCAGCTCTCCTATCACTGGCTCGATCCAGCGGGCAACGGCGTGGTGTGGGACGGCGTGCGCACGCCGCTCGGCGCGGACTTCGCGCCAGGCACGACGCGCACGATCTCCGCCACGATCGTCGCTCCGATCAACGCCGGCACGTACAGCCTCGCGCTGGACATGGTCAAAGAGGGCATGGCGTGGTTCGGTCAGTGGTCGCGGGTGCCGATGACCGCGCAGCCTCCGACGTACAAGGCCAGTTACACGCTCGGCGCCACGACCAACGCGTACATCGCCGAGTCGCGTACGTTGCCGGTCACGATCGGAAATGCCGGCAACGTCCCGTGGTCCTCGCTCGGCACGAACCCGGTGAAGCTCTCGTACCACTGGTTCGATGCCTCGGGCACGAAGGTCGTCAACTGGGACGGCGTCCGCACTCTCCTTCCGGCGAACGTCGATCCCGGCGCGAACACGACACTGCAGATGGCCGTCGTGATGCCGAAGCTGCCGGGCTCCTACCTGTTGCAGGTGGATCTGGTCCGTGAGGGCATGGCGTGGTTCTCGACCCTCGGCTCCGCGCCGGCCTCGGTGTCGTTCATGGTGATCACCGGTCTCGGCGCGAGCTGGGGCGGCGACACGGCGCCGACGTCGATGACGAACAACTCCGGTTATCCGGCGAGCCTCACGGTCACGAACTCCGGCCAGCGTCCCTGGGCCTCCGGTGGGGCGAATCCGGTGCACCTCGCCTATCACGTGTATGGCTCCGGGGGCGACGTGGTGGTCTGGGACGGCAATCGCTCCGCACTGCCCAAGGACGTCGCACCCGGCGAGACGGTCACGATCAACGCCGTCGCCTACGCGCCCGGGAGCTCAGGCTCATACAGCGTCAAGTGGGATCTGGTGCAAGAGGGCGTGTCGTGGTTCTCGGCCTACGGCATCGCGACCAAGAACGATCCGCTGCAAGTGTTCCCGGGCGTGACGATCTACGGGAAGGGCTGGGGACACGGCGTCGGTCTGTCGCAGTGGGGCGCGCAGGGATGGGCTACCGGCGCGACCGGGCCGGCACTCACCGCGGATCAGATCGTGACGCGCTACTTCCCCGGCGCCACGTTCGGTCCGGTGCCGACGAAGCCGCTGCACGTGCTGCTGTCGTCGCCGTCGACCGGCTGCAACGCCCGCTCCATCTACAACATCGCGCAGATGCGCTCCGCGGGAGGCATCCGTGTGGTGAAGTGGTGGAGCCCGTCGACGGTGATCCTGAACGCATCGCCGGGACAGACGGTCCGCGTGTTCATGAGCGGCAGCACGTTGCAGATCATGGACGAGTGGTCGGGCAGGATCCTGTACAGCGGCGCGGAGACCATCGGCATCGTGCCGCTCGACGCGACGAAGCCGATCACGATCGATCAGAAGAATCGTTCGTATCGCGGCGCGTTCGCGGTCGAGTCCGCCGGATACCTGTCGCTCCGCGTGGTGAACGAGCTCGGCTGGGACGATTACGCGCGCGGCTCGGTGCCGTCGGAGATGCTGATGGGCTGGCACATCAACGCCTACGAGTCGCAGGCCTATTCAGCGAAGAGCTACGCCGCATGGCGGCAGTCGTCGAACGGCTCGCGGCTGTGGGACGTGCGCGACGACACGTCGGATCAGTGCTACGGCGGCGTGTCGGCCGAGACGCCGATCGCCAACGACGCGGTCACCGCCACCGCGGGACGCATGCTGGTCTACAACGGCGCGCCGATCCGCGCTTACTACTCCTCCTCGAACGGCGGCGCGACCGAGCCGAACGGCTGCGTGTGGAATGTGGTGCGCGACTCCAGCGGTCGCTACTCCTGCGGTTCGTCGGATCCATACCTGCAGGCTGTCCCCGATCCCGCCGACGTCGCCGCGGTCGGACCGAGCGGTCCGAATCCGCAGCGCGCGTGGACCGTGACCCTTGCGTCGTGGCAGATCGAGAGCGCAGTCAGCAGGTCGGGCTACTACATCGGCTCGTTCATTTCGCTGGATCTCTCGAACGTCGGACCGGGCGGACACGTCATCTCGGTCCGCGTGCGCGGCACCGGCGGTTCGGTGGAGCTCGCCGCGGACTCGTTCCTGCGGGGCAAGCTCGGGCTGAAAAGCACGATGGCCCGGACGGCGCCCTTCTAGCTCGCGCCCGGCTCCGAGATCTCGCGCTCCAATTCAGCCCGCGCGTCCGCAAGCTCGGCCCGCACGCGATCCGCGTCGGCCAACGCGTTCTCGATCCGCGCCGCGCGCGCGAGCAAGGCGCGCAGCCGCAGATGCATCGCGCTGGCTGTCGGATCGACGAGCTCGGCGAGCGGCACGTGCAATCGTTCGGCGAACAGTT
>VBHP01000066.1:0-9588 GCA_005881435.1 Chloroflexota bacterium
TTCCAGATCACTGATCCCACCCGCGGCGGCACGTTCGTCGGTTCCGCCACGGCGACGGTCGGCGGTTCCCCGACCTCATTCGGAGCCGTCAGCCTGCGCCAGTGACGATGGCTCCGGCTGGCCGGCTAAGGCCGCCATCGAATTTCAGGGCTCCTCGAAAAGCAAGACTACGCGGGAAGTGACCTAGACCGAAGAATTACGAAGGGAAGACGCGCCCGAACCGCTGCTCTTCCCTCGGAGTGCCCGGCGGTCGAATCTCCTAACGATCAATGTTCCTACTGAGCGGTCACGCAACTGTTCGGCGTCCGCGCCCAATTTCTACCTGCTGCGGTTGGATACGATGAGTGATTGGATATTGGGCACGATAAGGCTGCGCGGAGATGGGAATGACGAATAGCCCTGACGCCGCACGCGAGTACCACCGCTTGACGTCGTACACGACCGGCTTCAAGACGCCGGACGACCCGCGCAAGAACATCGAGTGGGCGGGACCGATGAAGGAGCCACGCCCGCCGCAGTTCAAGACATACGAGGGCGGAGTGCGTCTTCCTCTGCCGCGCGACCTTGCAGCACTGAGAATCAGCGCGGTCGACGCACTGTCGGGCCGCGCGCTGTCTGGCGCCGCGCTCGACGCGGCCGCGATCGCACGCATCCTCTTCTATTCGGCGGGCCTCGCGCGGCGCATGGACCACGACGGCCGGACGGTCTGGTTCCGCCACTCCGGGTCAGCAGGGAATCTCTTCCCGCTCGAGCTCTACCTAGTGACCCGTGCGCTCGACGGCCTCTCAGCCGGCGTCTACCAGTACGACGTGCTCGAGCACGCTCTCGTGGCGCTTCGCTCCGCCGACCATCGCGGCAACGTGGCTCAGGCACTAGCAGATGACGCTGTCGCCTCCGCTTACATCGTCATCACCGGGATCCCCTGGCGGACCACATGGAAGTACCGCGACCGCGGCTTCCGCCACATCTACTGGGACGCCGGGACGATGCTCGGGCAGCTGCTCACACTCGCGGGGGCGCAAACGGTCACCACACCTCAAGTCAGGCTCGGCTTCGTTGACGAACAGCTGCGCGAACTCGTCGGGGCCGACGGCATCGATGAGTTCCCGATCGCGGTCGTGGCGCTCGGACGTTCGGAGCGAGCACCCGAATCCCCGGCGCTCGGCGACGTGCCACGTGGCCTTCTCTCGCCCGATCTCAAGCGCTTTCCGATTACCTTGCTCACGCAGGAGAGCGGTGCGCTGGCGCACGCGGAGCAGGTGCGCGCCTGGCGCGCCGCCGCGCAGCGCGCCGATGCGTTCGCGGCGCCGATCACCTCGGAAGGCTCGCTGCCATCGAGTGAGGTCTCGCTCGAGCGCGCGATCCGAATCCGCGGCTCGACGCGCCGGTTCGCTCGAGGCACTGCCCCCGCGGCCCTGCTGCGCTGGGGACTGGCAGCGTCGGCGCGGCCGATCGAATGTGACTTCGTCGGCCAGGGGCGGACGTGGATCGAGCACTTCGTGCTCGTTCACGACGCCGAGGGCATCGCGCCGGGCACGTACCGCTTCCTCGCGGGATCACTCGCGCTCATGCATCCGGGCGACGTGCGCGCGACCGCAGCCGAGCTGTGCTGCGAACAAGCTCTCGCGAGCGACGGCGCTTTCACCGTTTTTCACGCCACGGACGTGGACCGGGTGACCGAAGCCCTCGGAAGCCGGGGGTATCGCGCGCCGTTGCTCGAAGCCGGGATCGTGGAGGGTCGGCTGCACCTGACCGCTGCGGCGCTCGGCCTCGGCGCGAGTGGGCTCACGTTCTACGACCAGGAGACGAACGCGTACTTCGGCGATCTCGATGCGATGCTCGTCACTGCGGTTGGCAAGCCCGCGTATCGAGCGCGACTGGGCGGAGAGCCAGGCCGACCGACACACCTGCACGGACTGCCGTCGCCGATCGGAGCCTCCGGGCGCCGCTGAAGACGGCATCGACCGCGAATCCAGCATCGCGCTGAGCTACCTGTGACGGGAGCTAGCCGATCGCGATGATCGGCTAGCGCTCCCCCTCTGCCGACCCTCGGCCCGAGGCGTTCATCCCTCGGTCAGAGACGGTCAGATCTCGCCGGCGAGTCGGACCGCCGAATTGTCCAGCGTGCAGACGTCCGCGTCATGACGCAGGATCACCACTCGTGCGACAGGCGCTATCTCACTTGCCTCGCGACGTCAACGCTTGACGCCGAGACCGACGCCGTCGCCGACCGGAAGGATCGTGGCGACAAGTCGATCGTCGGACAGAAACCGTTTGTTGAATCGGCGGATCGCCTTCGTCGACGCGCCACGATCATCCGGTCGCGAGCCCGAGGCACGACCGCCCCACAGCAGGTTGTCGACCGCGACGACACCGCCGCGGCGCAGCAATGGCAGCGCGCCATCGAGGTACTCGCCGTACTCCTCTTTCAAGGCGTCGATGAAGGCCAGGTCGAATGGACCACGCAGCTTCGGCAGCACCTCGAGCGCCGGCGCCTCGTGCACCGTCAGCTTCGCGCCGAGCTTCGCCTCGCGCCAGTTCATGCGAGCACGCTGCGCGCGGGCGTGATCCGGCTCGATGCCGACGAGCTCGCCGCCTCGCGGCAGCGCGCCGCCGGTCCAGAGCGCCGAGTAGCCGATGGCGGTGCCGATCTCCAGGACCCGCTTCGCGCCGACGGCGGCCGCGATGACGCGCAGGAATCGGCCCACCGCGGTTCCGACCACGGGGATGTTCTCCTTGCCGCCCTCGCGGTCGATGCGGCGCAGCACGCCGTCCAGATGCGTATGGATGCCGTCGAGATACTCGAGGTCAGTGAGCGTGATGCTCTCGAGCGCGTTCCTCATTCGGAAGACGACCGTCCTCTTTCAAGATCTGTCAGCAACCCGGTTCGCCGTCATGGCCGCAACAAACATCCCGGCGAACGATGCGACGGAGCGTCAGGTTGCGCATCGCGACGAAGAGCCGTACCGGGACCGGAAGCGTGCTTCGCTCCCAGTTGGTGATGAAGTTGGCGAAACTTCTGCGACGCCGCGCCACGGGTTCTAGTCTCCAATAGATGAGCGACGAGCGCCGCGTGCGCACCAAACACGCCGAGCTGTCGCTCGAAGAGGTCGCCGAGTCGCTGCCCGGGACGGGCGAGCTGATGGCGAGCGTCGGTCGTTCGTACGGAGCCTGCTGGCACGCCGCGCACGGGGGCAACTGGGATCTCGCGGCCTACTTTCTCAGGCGTGTGCGCGGCACGCAGCAGCGGCTCGCGGTGCTGCGCCCGAAGTACCGCGACCAGCTCGCCGAATTCGACGCGGACTCGATCACGCCGCTGATGAGCACGATCGACGCACACGACCTGCTCGCCTTCGACAACGCCTACGACCACGCGGTCGAGCGTGCCAATCATTACCACGTCCTCAACGGCAAGTCATACGTCCGCTGGAAGCGTCCGGAGCGGCCGCCCGATGACCTCGATCTCGGTCCGCAGGGCGGCGGCACGTGAGCCAGCGGCCAGCCGAAGACTTCGTCAGCGTCCGCTACATCGTCGACGATGTCGACGCGGCAATCCGCTTCTACACCACGTACCTCGGCTTCACCGTCTTGTCCGACGCGTCGCCGGCATTCGCCGATGTCGTCCGTGGGAACCTGCGGCTTCTCCTCAGCGGTCCACGGAGTTCGGCGCAACGCGCCATGCCGGATGGACGACAGCCGTCACCTGGTGGCTGGAACCGGATCCTCCTGCTGACCGACGACATCGAGGGCGAGGTCAGGCGACTCCGAGCCGCCGGCCTGACCTTCCGCAACGAGATCGTGGTCGGACCGGGCGGGTCGCAGAGCGTGCTCGACGATCCGTCGGGCAACCCGATCGAGCTGTTCCAGCCCGCCGGCCGGCGCGGGCACGATTCCCGTTAGCGGACGACGAGCTTCGCGCTGCTCCCGCGCTGCGTCTTCTCGACCTCGATGCGCGGGAACTGGTCCGTCAGATCGCGGACGTGACTGATCACGCCGATGAGCCGGCCATTGTCCGCTCCGAGCCGCTCGATACCCGACACCACCGTGCTGAGCGTGTCAGCGTCAAGCGAGCCGAAGCCCTCGTCGAGGAACAGCGAATCGAGACGGGCGCGCTCCGTCGTCGCCAGCGCGCGGATCTGCTCCGACAGCGCCAGCGCGAGCGCGAGCGAGGCCAAGAAGGTCTCGCCGCCGGATAGCGTGCGGACGCTTCGTTCCTCCTCGCCGTTCCACACATCGACGACGGAGAACTCCTCGTCGCGGAAGCGCAAGCGGTAGCGCTCGCTGGAGAGATAAGACAGCCGCGTCGTGCCCTCCGCCGCAAGCGTTCGGAGCGCCTCAGCCTGTACGAAGTCGACGATCGCATTGGCCTGGAGGTCCTTGGCCAGCGTGCTCATGAGCTGCGCGCGCTTTTCGTTCTCGACGAGCTCGCTGGACAGCTCCGCCTTGCGCGCGAGATCGCGTTCGATCCGCTTGGCGCGCTCTTCCGCCGCACTCGCGTCGCCGGCCGCCTTCCGCACCGATGTATCGAGTGTGTCGACGAACGCGTCGAGGGTCACGGCCCGCGGGGCCAGATCGCCGACCACGAGTGCCGCTTCGTCGACGAAACTGCGTTCGTCGACGCCGCGCTCCTTCACCAGCGCGTCGATGGCCTCGGCCAGATGGCTCAACCCCTGACCGAGGTCGGTCGCGAAGGTCGCGAAGGCCGCGGCATCGCCGTCGACGGGTGGTCGCGCGGCGAAGGCCGGAAGCGGCGCGGCCGCGAGCGAAGTGGCGCGCGTCACCAGCGCCGTCGCGGCGGCCAGCGGGATCCGTGCTTTCTCGGTCTCGAGCGACGCCAGCAGCGCCGTGCGCTGCGCGTGCGCCGTCGTCGCTGCCTCACGCGCGCGAGAGGCGGCGGAATCCGCGGCGCGGAGGGCATCGTCGAGCGCCTCGAACTCGTCGATCCGGTCCCGCAGCGCTTTGCCCGGATCGTTCGGCAGGCGCGCGCCGAAGATCTGCTTCAGCCCGTCCTCGGACTCACGCACGATCTTGGTGCGCTCGTTCGAGGCTTTGCGCGCCGCTGCCAGCTGTTCCGTGAGCGAGCGCTGCTCGCGCTCCGCGTCCTTGAGCCCCTCTTCGGCGCCGGCGACTGCCTCGCGCGAGGCTTCCGATGCGGTCTCGGCCCGCTCGAGAGCGGTCTTCGCGCGCTCGAGCGAGGCCGAGGGCGCGATCTTCGGCGCGACCGCGAGCACGCTGCCGCACACCGGACAACGGTCACCCTTGCGCAGTCCCTGCGCGACCGCGGCGAGGGCCGAATCGTGTTGCGCCTTCTCGTACACCTTTCGCGCCGCGACGCGCGCATCGCGATCGCGGGTCTCCACGGCCCGGGCCGCCGACAAGACCTGCTTTTTGGCCGCGAGCAGCTCCCGGAGCGTCGCCACGGCGGCGTCGGCCTCCTTGATGGTGGCCTGCAGTGTGACCAGCTCGTCGCGCGCGACGATGAAGCGGTCGGCCTTCTTCTCCAACTCGCGCAGGTCCTTGATCGTCCCGAAGCGCTCGCGCGTGACATCGAGCTTTGCCAGCGCGGTCTCGGCGGCCTTGGTCGCGTCGGCGGCGCGCTTGCTCGCGATCGTCGCGTCTCGTTCGGCGCGCGAGATGTCCGCCGCGAGACGGGTCAGCGCCCTGGCGACCCCGCTCGCCGCGCCGATGTGCTCGCGGGCCTCGGTCGCGCAACCACGCAGGCCATCGAGCGCGCCGACGACGGCGTTGCGACGGACGACGATCTGCTGCACGCGTTTGCGCACGCCGACGAGACGCTTCTCGTGGTCGCGCAGCGTCAGGATGCGTTCGCGCTCCGCCGACAGGGCGGCCTCGTCCACGCCGGCGAAGTCCGTGCCGAGCTGCTTCTGCAAGAAGTCGACGCGGTCCTTGGCCTGCTTCGCCGTCGCCAGCGCCTGCTTCTGCATGCGCTCGTAGAGGTGCAGATCGAGCAGGTCGGTCAGGATGCGTCGTCGATCCTTCGCGTCGCCGGCAAGGAACTGATCGAACTTTCCCTGCGGCAGCAGGACCGCCCGGGTGAAACCGTCGTAATCCAGACCGATCAGCGCGGTGACGCGATCGTTGACCTCGCGGACCTTCCCCGCTTCCGGTGCCCACTTGCCCTCACCGAACCGCTCCAGCAGCACCTCGGTCGCACCCTTGCGATAGGAGCGGCGGGTGACACGCCAGCGCTCGCCCGCGACGTCGAACTCGAGCGTCACGGCCATCGATGGCAGGCCCTGGCTGATCAGCTGGCCGCACTCGCCACCGACGCGCTCGACCAGGCCGTAGAGGGCGTAGGTCACCGCGTCGAGCAACGACGACTTGCCCGCGCCTGTTGGTCCGGCGATGGCGAAGAGGTCGAGCGACGAGAAGTCGACATTCTGTTCCTCGCGGAACGAAGTGAAGCCCTTGAGCTGAAGCCGCAGCGGCCTCATGCGTCTCCGCCCGAACCGCGGACCGCGTCATAGGTCTCGGCGAACGCGGTCAGCAGCTCCGGTGAGGGCGCGTTGCCATGCTTCGTGCGGTAATACGCCAGGTACTGCTCGCGCGGATCGAGTCGCACGATACCGGTGGCGGCGACCTCCTCTTCATGACGGGGATACTCGGTGCGCACGTCGACCGCATTTGGCAGCAGCGCACGCACCTCGTCGGCGATGCCGGGGACCGGCGCGTCGGTACGCACCGTCACGCGGAGCCAGGCGTCGCCCAGTGTGGGGGCGAGCTCGCGGAGCGCATCGAGCGTTCCCGACACCTCGGACAGACGGCGCCCGGAACGGAGCGGGATCTCGTGCGAGCTTGCCGGCCGGTCCGGATCCACGTCGACGATCGCGACGGATTTCCGCTGTTCGGTCTCGCCGAAGTCGAGCTGAAGCAACGATCCGGCGTAGCGCGCCGGCGCCGGCGACGCCCGCACGACCTGCGGCATGTGCACGTGCCCGAGCGCCACGTACTGCGCGATCGCGGGAAACCGCGCCGGCGGCACGGCGTAGTCGAGCGTGACGGTGAACGCGTTCTCGCCGCCGCCGAGGGTCACGTCCGTCGCGAACAGGTGCGCCATCAGCAGGTTGATCTTGTGCGGGCGGAACGCGGACGCCATCGCCTCGAGCAGATCGCCCATGCCCTGCGCGTAGTCCTGCGCCCAGCGCTCCGATCCGGCGAAGAGCGACGCCGCGCTCCCGAACATCCGCTCCGGCACGAACGGCACGCACGCCACCAGTGCAGCCTCTTCGCTGCCGCGCGCCGGGATCTCGACCACGCTGCCCTTGTCCGGCGCCGTGACGAACGGCACCAGACGGACGCGCAGCGGGTCAAGAAGCGGACGGAGCGCGTCCCAGCGCGCGGCAGAGTCGTGGTTCCCGGGGATCGCGACGACAGCGATCCTCTCCGCGGCGAGACGTGCCAGGGTCTCGAAGACGAGGCGCTCAGCGTCGGGATTGGAGGCCCTGCCGTCGAACATGTCGCCGGCGATGAGGACCGCATCGACGGCCTGATCGCGAGCGATGGCCACGACTTCGTCCAGCACCGCCGCGAACTCGTCGGTGCGCGGGCGGCTGCGGATGGTCCGGCCAACGTGCCAGTCCGAGGTGTGGAGAAAGCGCATTCCTAAAGCAAAACGCCGGCGGCGCCGCTTAGGCGCGCCGGCAGCCGGCCGTACCGGGCGATCGTCACCGACACGAGAGGGAGCCTATCGGCGGGCTTTGGCGGGTGCGCGGAAGCGCTCGAAGACCGTGTCCGCCGACGGCGGCGCCGCCTCTTCCGCTCGCGTGGCCCACGACGGGAACGGGAAGCGAATCTGGAGTGGGACCGGGATGTGCGGCTGCTGCAAAATCATCGAGCCCGGCTTCAGGATGCCGGCGCGCTGGCGGGTCACCGCGGGGAGGAAACCGTACTCGCTGCGCGTGGCCTCGGCGGTGTCGAGCCGTCCGACGACGCGGAAGGCGGAGTTCGCGATCACCCGGCGTTCGACCTCGCTCGCGGTCTGCTCCGCTCCGATCAGGATCATGCCCAGCGAGCGGCCGCGCTCGGCGACGTCGAGCAGCACTTCTTTGATCGGGCTGGTGCCGTCGCGCGGCGCGTAGCGGTTGAGCTCGTCGAGGACCAGGAAGTGCAGCGGGATCCGCGAGCCGACCCGTTCCTTGTGTTCGAAGAGCTTCTTGATCATCACGCCGGTCACGAATCGCTTGGCGCGGTCGTGCAGGTTGTGGATGTCGATGACCGTGATCTGCTGCGCATCCCAGTCGATGCGGTGCGCCGCCGGGTCCTCGGACTCCCGTCCCCAGACCAGATGGCGGACGTAGAACCGGCCGCTCTCGAGGCGACGCTGGAACGCCGCCACCGTCGCGTCGGAGAGCCGTCCGCGCCAGGGCGAGTGCTCGTCCTCGAGCTTGCCCTGGATGAGCTCGCAGAGCATGTCGAAGGATAGGATCTTGCGCTCCTCCTGAAGCAGCGGATCGCGATAGAGGAGCGTGCCGTCGTGATCCGGATCGTCGTGCGTCTCGCGCACGAGGTGCGATTCGACGCGCGCGACGAGGTCGGCGATCTGCGAGCGCTCGTCCTCGGACTCGGCGAAGAGAAAACGCAGGAACCGGCCGCGCACGAATTCCTTGACCGACCAGTAGTACGCGTGCACGCCATCGGCACGGCCCTCCACGGCGGGGATCGCGCGCGACGAGCCTTCACGCGGCGGCGCCCACAGCGCGACGGAATCGAACGGTCCGACGGGGAGTCCCAGGCGGGCGTAGTCGGCGCGGGCGTTGTCGGGCAGCTTCGAGTTCGGCCGATCCAGCCAGAGCAGGTCCTCGCCTTTGACGTTGAACACGATGGCCTTGGTGTTCGCGCGGGCCAGTCCGAGCACCTCGGAGTGGAACAGCGCGTACAGCAGGAACAACGCGTACGTGGTCTTCGTCGCGACGCCGGAGATGCCGGAGATGTTCACGTGCGCGCCCCGCGTGCCGTCGAGGAAGTCCAGGTCGAGATAGACCGGTTCGCCGTCGCGCGATAGCCCGGCCGGGACGCGGCGCGTCATCTGGTCGAAGTACAACGCCAGATCACGATCGGCGCCTCGGGCGCGACGGGCGACCAGACCGGGGAGCGGCGGCACGAAGATCTCCGGCTCGAAGCGCGTGGCCACGACCTTTGCCGCGACCGCCGTCTCGACCGGAAGCACGCCACGCTCGATGAGGAACACGTCGCTGTCGAACTGGGCGCCCTCGTGCCGGGCGCGCACCTCCTCGACGATGCCGGCGATGCGGACGATCCCCTTGCCCGGCACATCGGTCTCGACGATGACCGGGTCGTCGAGCTGGAGGTACGCATCCGGCGCAACGCCGACCCAGAACGCGAGCGGCGTGGCGTCCTCGGTGCCGATGACCATCCCTACGCGCTCGCTCATCTCAAGCCGCCTCCGCCAACAACTCCATTAGCGTGCGTCGGACCAGCCTTGTGTCTCCCATGCGATGCCGCAGCCACTGCTCCAACGCCGCGATGGGCACGACGTTCTGTGGCGTGCGCGCGTCCCACGGTCGGCCGGCGTACACGGGCAGAGACGCGGCGACGCGGCCGGCGACG
>VBHP01000066.1:9595-26058 GCA_005881435.1 Chloroflexota bacterium
ATGCCGGCGCGGACCTCGCAGCGCACCAGCGCCGAGCGATCGTGCTGCCCCGGGCCGACCCGGCCGATCCGCACGTACCACGAGTAGCGGCGCTCGCGCGCGTTCTCATCGCCGATGGCGAACACCGGCGTGCGCTGCGCCAGCGCCAGGGTCGCCAGGAGCTCCGCCTGCGCCGGCTCGAGGTACTCGCGAGCCGACCGCTTCACCACTCCGACCACCGGCGAGACGGTCGGCACGTCGTAGAAGGTGTACGCCAATGGACCATCGGCGAGCACGAGCAGGTGGGGTCCGGACGCGATGCCCTTCGCCAGCTCGGCCTCCTGGGCGCGCATCAGCGTTTGCAGCCGCGCCAGCGGTGCGTCCGGCTCGGTCGAGGGCTCGCACTCGGCCTCGAACTCCAGCTCGCCGGCCACGACCGGCTGGGCCTGCAGCGCGCCGCCAAGGACGAGCGCGCGGCGCAACACCGGCCCGCCGAAGTGGGCCTCGCCGTTCGACCACACCGACCCGACCGCGTACGAGCCGAAGAGGCCCGCCGCCCGGCGAGCGCCGTGCGTGGCGAGCACGCGAAGCTCGACCCGGCGCACGCCGTCGACAAACACCAGCGCGCCGGCGCGTGGCGCGCCCGATCGCCCGGTGGTCCAGTCCTCGGTCTCGACGAACGGATCGACGGCGCCGGATGGTTCGTCGGCCGCGACCTCGAAGCCCATTCCGTAGTCGGGCATCCATGGGTCGGCGCGCAGGACGACCATCGGGCCCAGCTTAACCCGATTCGACCAAATGTTCGAGTGTCCTGGCACGACGAGTGCTCGTGCGCCCGGCGACCGTCATGACCGAACCTCATCGAAAGGAGGTCGTTCACGCATGAGCAACCGAGCCGTCTACATCGCCACGATGATCTCGCTCGCCAGCGCGGCCTTCGGCGTCGTCGCGGCGCTCGCCTGGAACGCGTTCATCACCGAAGCTGTGAAGCAGGTGCTGCCGGCGACGGCGGGCCTGATGGGTCTGTTGATCTACGCCGTCGTCGTCACCGTGCTCGCGATCGTCGTGATCGTCTGGCTCGCCGGACAGGCCGCGAAGACCGGCGCGAAGTCACAGGTCTAGCTCGCGCGCTCGGCCGCTGGCAGGAGCGAGCGGCCGAGCGTACGCTCCGCGCCGGTGGACCCCTTCGTCATCTTTCTGGTTCAGAACCTCCTGAACTTCACGGCGTACGGTCTCTTCGCCTGGTGGTGGGCATGGCCCTGGCTCTCGCGGCGTCCTCGCGCGACGGCGCTGTCGTATCTCCTCGCGCCGCACGCCTTGCGCGCGATCGGCGCGACGATCCTCGTGCCGACGGTCCTGTCCGGCGCGGTGCCGCGCGAGTTCGCCGAACCCGTCGCGTACGGCGACCTCCTCACCACGGTGCTGGCCATCGTCGCCCTCATCGCGCTTCGTTACGGCGCAGGTGCCGCGATCGGTCTGGCGTGGATCGCGAACGTCGTCGGCATCATCGATCTGGCGAACGCGCTCGTGCAAGGGATCCGCTTCGATGCCGGGCATCTCCCGCTCGGAGCGTTCTGGTTCGTGGTGACGGTGCTCGTGCCGATCCTGTGGATCACGCACGTCATGTCCTTCATCGTGCTGCTCCGCCGTCCGCGCTAGCTCCGTATCCTCGCCGGACGTGGCTGCCGACTTCGGAATGACGAAACAAGAACTGCGCGCGTTGCGAGCGCTGTCGACCCCCGACCAGATCCAGCGTTTTCTGGACGAGATCCCGTACAACCTCGAGATCGACGGCGAGACCGTTCGCTCGCCGCGCCGCGTGCTCCGCGATCACACTGCGCATTGTTTCGAGGGCGCGATCTTCGCCGCGGCGGCGCTCCGCGTTCGCGGCGAACGACCGCTGATCGTCGACCTCGAGTCCGTGCGCGACGACGATCACATCATCGCTCCCTATCGCCGGGGCGAGCACTGGGGCGCGATCGCGACCTCGAAGTTCGCCGGGCTGCGCTTTCGCGAGCCGGTGTACCGCACGCTGCGCGAGCTGGTGCTCTCGTACTTCGAGGATTACTACAACGACGATGGCGAGAAGACGCTGCGCGCGTACTCGCGGCCGGTGGATCTCTCGCGCTTCGACGGCATCGCCTGGATGACGAGTGAGGCGGAGCTCTGGCCGCTCGCAGACCATCTCTATCGCGTGCCGCACGTGGCGCTCGTCCCGCGCTCGTATGCGCGCGGCCGGCACTGGATGGATCGGCGGTCGTACGAAGCGGGGTATCACCGCTACCCAGGCCCGCGCCACATGCGCCCCGGCCGCGGGCCACTGGGCTAGTGCTGGACTGGCTCTCCGCCGACGGCAGGCTGCTGCTGGCGACGCGCGGACTCCGGACCTTCGCCTACGGCTTCCTCGGCGTCGTGCTCGCCCTGTACCTCGAAGCGCTCGGCGTCGGTCCGGTCGGCATCGGTCTGGTGATCACGCTCGCGATCGCTGGATCCGCGGCCATGACCATCGTCTGGTCGCTCCTCGCGGACCGCGTCGGCCGGCGGCGGACCGTCGGCGTGATGGCGTCCCTCATGGCCGCCGGCGGTCTGCTGTTCGCGTTCGCCAGCGATCCGCTGTGGCTCGCGCTTGGCGCGCTGACCGGGACGATCAGCGCCACCAACTCCGAGGTCGGCGCGTTCATCACCGTCGAGCAGGCGATCCTGCCGCAGACCGCCCCCGATTCGAGGCGGACGTTCCTGTTCGCGCTGTACAACGCCGTCGGGAATCTGGCCGGCGCCGTCGGCTCGCTCGCGGCCGCGCTCGTGCCGGCCTTCGTCGCGCTCGGCCTGCATGGCGCGGACGCGTACCGCCCTCTCTTCGTGGTCTACGCCGCGATCGGACTGCTGAACCTGGCGCTGTTCTCACGCCTCTCCGATCGCGTCGAGCTGGCCAGGGTCGAAGGCGTCCGGCATCTCACCGACGTCGAGCGATCCGGTCGCCGGATCGCCGCGCTGTCGGCGCTGTTCGGACTGGACGCCTTTGCCGGCGGGTTCGTCTCGACGAGCATCGTGTCGTACTGGTTCCACCTTCGGTGGGGCCTTGATGCCGAACAGCTGGGCCCGTTCTTCTTCGCCGCGAACGTCCTGTCCGCGCTGTCGCTCTTCGCCGCCAGCTGGATCGCGCGGCGCATCGGCCTGCTCAACACGATGGTGTTCACGCACCTGCCGTCGAACGTGCTGCTGGCGCTGGTCCCGCTGATGCCGAGCGCAACGGCGGCGGTGCTGCTGTATCTCGCGCGCATCTCGATCTCGCAGATGGACGTGCCGACGCGCCAGTCCTACACCATGGCCGTCGTCGCGCCGGAGGAGCGCACCGCCGCGGCGGGGATCACCAACGTGGCGCGCAGCGTCGCCACAGCATTCGCGCCGAGCCTCGCCGGTTACGCCCTGGCCAGCGCCGCCTTCGGGATCCCGTTCTTCGTCGGTGGCGGCCTCAAGATCGTGTACGACCTCGCGATCTTCACCGCGTTCCGGCGAGTGCGGCCACCCGAGGAGGCGCCTATCGCGCGATGAGCGCGCGAACGAACGTGCCGTCGGGAGCCACCGAGTATCGCGTCAGGTCGCGGGTGAGCGGATCGAACCGCGCGATCACGTTTCGAGCCGGACCGCCGAAGACGAACAGCGCGCCGTCGGCACCGACGGTCGCATCCAGGCCGATGTCGTTTGGCAGCGAGACATGTCGCGGCGCGAGCCTCGGGTCGAACGCAACCAGATCGCTACGGATCGGGACGTCCGCCGACGTAAGCGGGAGAGAGAAGTACGCGAAGACGTCGCCCCGCGGTGTCACCAGTAGCCGCATGCGGTTCACGCTGCGGGCCGGCCGATCGACCGTGAAGCGGGTCGTACGGACGACGTCAAGGGTGTTCAGATCGACCTCGATAAGCAGATAGTGCGGATCCACGACGGTCGTGTCCTGGCCAAGTACGAACGCGCGATCGCCCTGACTCGCGACGCCGGCGACGCGCACACCGATGAGATCGGTCCGAGTACCGCGTTCGAGGTCCACTATCGCGCTGTTCGCCGGACTCTGGACGACGACGAACGAGCTCGCAGGGTCGAACAGGAAGTCCGCAACCTGGGAGCCGTTTTCGTAGATGACGCCCTTGAATCCAGCCGGCAATGCGGGGAGGCCCGGCTTGGCGCGAGGTGCGTCGAACGTGCGCAGCACGTTGCCGTCGGCGTCGGCGATGGAGATGCGGTTGAGATTCCCTATGTAGACGGTGCCGCCGTACGCCACGCCGCCGACCGGGAGCGGCGATACCGGCGGGGAGAATCGACGACGATCGCCACGCGCATTGACGACGACGATCCCGGAATCGTCATCCGCGATGATCGAGCGCGTGCCGGCGATGGGCTGAAGCCCACCCGCCTTCCCCAGGGAGACCTCGTTGACCGTCGCCAACGTCCCAGCATCCACGACCGCGCGATAAAGGTCGCCCTCCCGCGAGTAGACGACGTCGAAGAGTGATACCGGAACGGAGAGCGGAGCCGGTGGAGCGTCGATCGCCGTCCACGAGTACGGACGATCCTGCGCGCCAGAGGCGGACGGCCGCGGCGCGCACGACACGAGCGCGAGCAGGACGGCCGCGAGGATCACTCTCACCCAACCAGGAGCAACGGGATCGGCGCGCCGGGGTTACCTTCGCGAGCGCTCCCTCGCTCGCCCGGAAATCGACGCCGCGAGAGGCTCGGCGTGCAGCTTGTCGCGCGCTGCTACCGGATCGCGACCGCGGTGAGCGTGCGGTTACGCTCCAGTCGTGCGCCGCCTTGTGATCGGCCAGCGAGCGAGACGCTCGCTGGATGTGACCGACGAGCACATCGAGCTCTT
Organism: Chloroflexota bacterium; assembly: GCA_005881435.1. Classification (GTDB taxonomy): domain Bacteria; phylum Chloroflexota; class Limnocylindria; order P2-11E; family CF-107; genus CF-107. The sequence continues at coordinate 14,442 of VBHP01000066.1, forward strand.
CGCGCGGCTGAGCGGTGATCGGAATCCGTTGCACTTCGACGAGGATTTCGCGCGGCGCACGCGCTTCGGTCGCCGGGTGGTCCAGGGCGGCGTGACCGCCGGACTGCTCAACGCCATCGTCGCGCAGGATCTGCCCGGGCCGGGAAGTGTGTTCCTCGAGCAACATCTGCGATACGTCGCGCCGGTCCGTCCCGGCGACACGATCACCGGCGAGGTAGAGGTGCTCTCGCTCCGAGAGGACAAGCCCATCGTTCGTCTCGCGGTGCGCGTCGACCGGCAGGACGCCGTACGCGTGCTCGAGGGCGAGGCCACGGTCTACGTGATGGAGCCGACGGGCTAGCCCCGACCGCCCGCGATCCGTTGCGATTCCGGCCGATCGCGCAAGCGAAGCATCGCCACGACGCCGAGCGCGGGACCCGGCACCAGCAGCAAGAACGTCAGCGGCCAACCGATCGCGTCCCGCACCAGCGGCACCAACCAGATCGTCGCCGCCGTCAGCGCGAAACCCGCGGCGAGCTGAACCGTGAGCGCGGTGCCGACATAGGCCTGATCCGCAAGCTCCGTGACCATCGTGGAGAACTGCGCCGAGTCGGCGACGACGGCCACGCCCCAGACGAGTCCGACCACGAACACGAGCGCCGGCGACGCGAATGCGGCGCCGATCAGAGCGGCGCAGCTCGCCGAGACCGTCATCGCCAGCGCCGTGGTGCGGGTGCGGCCCCAGGCATCGCCGAGGACGCCGCCGGCGATGCAACCAATCGCACCGGCACCGACAACGGCGAACGCGCCGAGCGACGCCAGCGACGAGGCGTCCGCCACGCCGGCTGCCGCGAGGCTCGCGGCGAAGAAGGCGGCGAACCAGGTCCACATCGCGAAGAGCTCCCACATGTGCCCGAAGTAACCGAAGTTCGCCAGGCGCACGGCTGGATCGCGGAAAGCACGCAGCGCGTACCGCGGCTCGAACGATCCGCGCGCGAACGGATACATCCCGTTCGGGACCAGCAGTGCGACGGCGCCGCCGATAACGGTCAGGAACGACGAGACCAGGACCACCTGCTGCCACGGCAGCGTGCCGATGCCGTGCACGAGATGCGGCGTCGCGTTCCCCAGCGTGAGCGCGCCGACGAGGATGCCAAGCGCCAGACCGCGACCTTCTCGAAAATGCGTGGCCAGGATCTTGAGCATCGGCGGGTAGATGCCCGCGGCGAACATGCCCGTGGCGAAGCGCAGCGGCAGTGCCGACGCGAATCCATCCGCTGACGCGACCAGCGCGTTGACGATCGCCGCACCGATCGCGCAGCCGAAGACCACGAGCCGTGGCGAGACCTGATCCGGAAGGTTCGTCACGGCCGAGAGCAGCGCGCCAAAGACGAAACCGAGCTGGACCGCGATCGTGAGCCACGCGCTCTCGCCGCTCGACAGGGACCAGCGCAGGCGGAGCTCCGGCAGCACCGCCGATGCGGAAAACCACGTCGTCATCGCCAGCGCCATCGCCACGGAGAGCAGCGACAGCGCCGTCGTGCGCGACATGCCGCCGCTACGCGGTGGGGATCGCGCCGTGGGCCGCGCGGACCCGCGCCCGCCGCGCCCGCGACGCCTGGGCGAGCTCCTGGAGCACCGGCACGGTCTCGTCCCAGCCGATGCACGCGTCGGTGACGCTCTGACCGTAGGTGAGTCGCGATCGATCCGTGAGCTCCTGACGGCCTTCCACGAGGAAGCTCTCGAGCATCACGCCGACGATGCCGCGCTCGCCCGCGGCCAGCTGCTCGGCGATGGCTCGCGCGACGTCAGCCTGACGGCGGAAGTCCTTCTCGCTGTTGCCGTGGCTGGCGTCGATCATCACGCGTGGCGACTGCGACGACTCGCGCAGGAGCGCGAGCACGCGCTGGACGTGCGCGCGGTCGTAGTTCGGCCCGGTGCGGCCGCCGCGCAGGATGACGTGGCAGTCGGGATTGCCACGGGTGATAACGATCCCGGCGAGACCCTGCTCGGTCACCCCGAGGAAGGTATGCGGATGCGCGGCCGCGCCGACCGCGTCGATCGCCATCTGGATGCCACCGCCGGTGCCGTTCTTGAAGCCGACCGGCATCGACAGGCCCGACGCGAGCTCGCGGTGCACCTGGCTCTCGGTGGTCCGCGCGCCGATCGCGCCCCAGGTCACGAGATCGGAGGTGTACTGCGGCGTGATCGGATCGAGGAACTCGCTGCCGGCGTGCAGGCCGAGCGCGCTGAGATCGAGCAGCAACTTCCGCGCGAGGTGGAGTCCCTCGTTGATCGCATAGCTGCCGTCGAGGTGCGGGTCGTTGATCAGGCCTTTCCAACCGACGGTGGTGCGAGGCTTTTCGAAGTAGACCCGCATCACCACGAGCAGGTCCCGCGAGAGCTCCTCGCCGACGCCGCGCAGCCGGCGCGCGTACTCGAGCGCCGCCACGGGATCGTGGATCGAGCACGGACCGGCGACGACCAGGAGCCGGTCGTCCTCGAAATCGAGGATGCGTTTGACCTCGAGCCGTCCGCGCGCCACGACGCGGGAACCGTGCTCGTCGAGCGGGAGCTCTTCGAGCAGGATCGCCGGCGCGAGCAGCGGCCGGATCGCTTCGACATGGAGGTCGCGGGTCTTCACTGCCGGGCAATGGTACGGGCGCGCGATTGTGTTTCGGATCCGGCTACGTCGTCGGTCCGTTCGCCACGAGATCCACCGACAGGCGGATCTCGTCGACCACGCTCAGCACGCGCATCGGGACCGACGGCGGCGACATCCCGAAATCTTCGAAACGGAGGCTCGGGTTGGCCGTGGCGGTGGCGGTAAGCGTCCCGCCGTCACGCTTCGCGGTCACGTCGAAGGTCACGGTTTTGGTCGTCCCATGGATCGTCAGATTTCCGGTGAGCGTGAAGGTGAACTCGCCGGTCGCGGATAGCGGCAGGGTCAGGCCGCTCACTTTTGTGGGAACGAGCTGGGCCGTCGGGTACTGCCGCGTGGCAAGCGTATCCATCTTCACGAACTGGTCTCGTTGCGATTGGTCGCTGCTCAAGGTCGTCAGGTCGAACGTGATCTTCGAATCCGACGAGAAGGTGCCGTCGTCGTTCAGTGTGAACGAGCCGCTCGCACCGGTTGCGGTCAGCACCGCGTCCGACGGCAGAGTTACGTTGACCAGCTGCTCGCGGACTCGGGCGGTCGCTTTGGAGGTGCCGCTCACGACCCAGTCACCGGTCGCGGTCGCCGCAGCGGTGCTCGTGCCGGAGGCCGGCGTCTGGGTCGAGCTCACCGCCGCCGGGGTGGCGCACGCCGTGAGCAGCAGCGAGATCAACGCCAACGGCGCGATGGTCCTGGCGCGACGAAAGAACATGACGAACTCCCGACTTTTTCTGGCGGTGATCGCGAACGCCACCACGTCGGCGAATGACGGCGTGGCAACACCGCGCGAGGCGCTGTACAGCGTGATGCCGGCGAGCGTGGTGGCGATTCCGACGATCACCGGGCTTCGCAGCCGCGACAGCGTGTTCCGCACGGGCAGCACTCTCGACGTCCGAGCCTTGCGAACTCATTACAGGCCGACCCGCACCGAGGACTCTTATCAACTTCTCAACCAGGCGAACGAGTGAATGCGACCGTAATGTTTTCGACAGGTGCGTGGTCGGACCGTTTCCTTCAGCACCGTCCTCGCCGGCACACGAGAGGAAAGGTTGGCTACCGCCATGCGCTCTACGGACGCCCGCTCCCAGGAAGCCGCGACGCGCCGATTCCAAGAGATCGTCACACACTGGACCGAGGATCCAGACGCGTTCATCCGCGCGGCCGCACGCTACTTCGGCATCGCCGAGGCCGAGCTCGTCGACGAGCTCGATGCCGGCAAGACCCTGTCTGACGTCGCGCGCGAGCACGGACGAACGCGTGAGGGGCTGATCGCCGCGCTCGTTCGCGCCGCTTGACTGCGGCCTGAGGTCGCGCACGCCGAGCTCTTAACCAGTTCTTCGACGCGCCCTCGCCACGTAATCGTTCCGAAACCGTCGCCGCTCCAAACTCGACGGCATGAACACGCAATACGACCACATCGATGACACCAGCCAACAGCTGCCACCGGCGATCATCACACCGCGACGGCCGCTCGGACTCACGATCGCGATCGGCGTGGCGCTCCTCGCCGCGGCCTGCACGAGCACGCTCGGCCTCGCCCGCGTCGTCCAGCAGGTCACCGCCACGGCGTCGCCGTCCGCGAGCGCGCAGAGCGACACGTCGGCCGCGCTGCAGGCGGCGCTGCAACGCGCGAACGAGGAACAGCAGCAGGCGTTCAATCAGAACGACCCGCAGCTGATGGCCGACACCGCGACGGCGGCTCACTACGCCGAGCTGGTGCAAACGAACACCGATTTGCGCAACAGCGGCGTCACGGCGATCGAGCTCGTCAGCATCTCGTTCAATCAGGTCACGGCCGGCAATGCGACGGCACAGGCGACGACGAGGGAGACATGGCGCGCGACCTACGCCGACGGCTCGACAGTCGACGCCACGACCCAGAACGATTACACCCTCGTGCTCGACGCCGGCGCGTGGAAGGTACAGAGCGACGTGCAGCCCGCGGGTCAGGTCGATCCAAGCACGACCCCCGGCCAGCCTGCCACGGCGGAGGCCATCGGGAGCACGTCGCAGAATTGGTCCGGCTACGTCGCGTCGGGTGGGACCTTCACCGCGGTGACCGGCACATGGATCGTGCCGGCAGTCTCATCCGCGAGCGCCGGCGCGGACGCGACCTGGGTCGGCATCGGCGGCGCCTCGAGCACGGATCTGCTCCAGGCCGGCACGCAGGCGGTCGTCTCCGGAGGCACTGTCCAGTACGAGGCCTGGATCGAGATGCTGCCGCAGCCGTCCCAGACGGTGCCGCTGACCATCGCCGCTGGAGACACCGTGACCGTCACCCTGACCCAGCAGTCGGGCGCGGCGTGGGCGATCTCGATCGATGACCAGAGCAGCGCGCAGACCTATCGCACGACCGTCAGTTACGCCTCGACGCTGTCGTCGGCGGAATGGATCGAAGAAGCCCCCAGTGCCGGCCGCGGGATCGTTCCGCTTTCGCAATTCGGGACCCTTCGCTTCGTGGCCGGATCGACCGTGCTCGACGGCAAGACGGTGAGCCTGCTCGATGCCGCCGCCACGGCGATCACGATGGTTGACCGCTTCGGCCAGGTGCTGGCGACGCCGTCCCCGCTCGCGGCCGATGGCTCCAGCTTCACGATCGCCAGGACCTGACGCTCTTAGCGCGCCTTTAGCCAATTCTCATCTTCGGCTTAGCTGGACGTAATGCAGTCGAAAGGTTTCCGCGGCGAGACTCTCGGCTTATGACAACTTCGTCCGCCCCCCTTACGACCGCCCGCCCGTCGCTCGCTCCCCGCTCTCGCGTCTCGACCTTTTCCGGCCGCTCCCGCCTCATCGCGGCCGCCGCCGGAGTCGCGATCCTCGCCACGGCCGGCGTTGGAGCGACCAGGCTGCTCGGCGCGCCGGCGGCGCCCGCGCTGCGCACGCAGGCCGTGCAGCGAGCGACCATCACGCAGACCATCGCGATCGCCGGATCGGTCAATCCCTCGACCACGACCAATCTCACCTTCGGGACGAGCGGCGAGGTCGCGGCGGAGATGGCGAGCGTCGGGCAGAACGTGAACGCGGGCGACGTGCTGGCGAAGTTGAAGGACGCGGACCAGCAGGCAGCGTTGCAGCAGGCCGCCTCGAACCTCGCCGCCGCGCAGGCCCGGTACAACGCCACGGCCAATGGCGACGACCTCATTCCGCTCCGCGCCTCGATCGACCAGGCGCAGCAGGCGCTGGACCGGCTGCAGACGTCGTATAACTCGGCCAAGGGCAACCTCGACACCTACAACGGCTGGGCCGTCAGCGACCGGACCGCGGCGAATCAGTCGTATCTCGCGGCGCTGACGACGCTGTCGACGCTGCAGGCCGACCTGTTCATGGACATCCAGTACAACGACGTGCGTACCGCGACGGCGACCTCGAACACGCTGTATCAAAACCTCCAGCAGGCGCAGGTGCCATCGACGACGCTGGATCAGGCGCTCACCGACCTCGGCGCGGCGATCTCGGCGCTGAAGACGCAGATGGCCGCCTCCGATGCCGGCAAGGCGGACCCCCAGGCATTCGCGGCGGCGCAGGTCACGTTCAACGCCGCGCTGTCGCGCGTGCAGAGCGCGTTCGACGGCTTGTCGGCGCCGCTCGCCACCGCGCTGACGAACGCCAACAGCATCATCGCCAGTCTCAACACGGCGTCGACGAAGGGCGCGCCGTCGCTGGACCAGACCCGTGCCGACGCGAACCTGCTGACCCAGCAGCTCACCACAGCGCAGCAGCAGATCATCACCGCGAAGAGCAAGGCCTCGGCGCTCTCGACGCCGCTCGCGACCATCGCCGACGCCGTGACCGGGACCTCGTTCAATAACGCCCGCAACTCGCTGGCGAATGCGAAGCAGTCGCTGCAGACGGCGCTCAACGCACGCCCTAGCAATCTGCAGAGCGCCCTGTCCTCGGTCCAGTCGGCGCAGACCAGTTATGACACCGCGCAGAACGCGCTCGCCAACACCGTGCTGAAGGCGCCCTCCGCCGGACAGATCACGGCGATCAACGCCAAGGTCGGCGAGACCCTGACCGGGACGGCCGCGTTCATGGTGCTCACGGGCACGAGCCAGCTGGTCCTGCACGGCACGGTCGGTGAGGCTGACGTCGCCACGCTGAAGCTCGCGCAGGTGGCCACGATCACGGTCGACGCCATCGGCACGGACAAGCGGCTCACCGGCAAGGTCACGAAGATCGATCCAATCGCGACGGTGTCGCAGGGCGTGCCGGTGTACGGCGTCGACGTGACGCTCGATGTCGCCGATCCCGCGATCCGCGGCGGCATGACCGGCTCGGCCAACGTCATCATCGCCAGCGCGCGCGACGTCCTGGTCGTGCCGAACACGGCGATCAAATCGCTGGGCGGCCAGCGCGGCGTCCAGGTCGTCAAGGACGGCGAGACGATCGACATCACCGATGTCGCATTTGGGATCTCGAACGACTCGGTCACCGAGGTGAAGAGCGGCCTGGCGCTGGGCGACCTCGTGGTGCTGCCGACCGCGCGGACGACCACGACCACGACGAATCAGCGCGGAGGGCAGGGGGTGCAGGTTGGCGGTCCGGGCGGCGCCATCGGCCGATGACGCCGATCCTGGAGCTGCGCGGCATCACCAAGACCTATCGCCTGGGCCGGGAGATCGAGGTGCAGGCCCTGCGCGGCGTGAACCTCGACGTCGCCGGGGGTGAGTTCGTGGCGGTGATGGGACCTTCAGGCTCGGGGAAGTCGACGCTGATGAACCTCATCGGCTGTCTTGATGTCCCCGACGGCGGGCGCTACCGCCTCGCCGGCGAGGACGTCTCCGAGCTCGGCGACGACCAGCTAGCCGACATCCGTAACCGCCGCATCGGCTTCGTCTTCCAGACCTACAACCTCCTGCCGCGTCTCACCGCCCTCGAGAACGTGCAGCTGCCGCTGGTGTACGCGGCGAACGGCCGTGGCGATCGCCGCGAGCGCGCGCGGCTCGCTCTGGAAGCGGTGGGGCTCGCGGACCGTGCGCACCATCGCCCGAGCGAGCTCAGTGGTGGGCAGCAGCAGCGCGTGGCCATCGCCCGGGCGCTCATGACCGACCCGGCCCTGGTCCTCGCCGACGAGCCCACCGGCAACCTCGATTCCCGCTCCAGCATCGAGATCCTGCAGATCTTCGAGCGGCTGAACGACGACGGCCGCACCATCGTCATGGTCACCCACGAGGTGGACGTCGCCGAGCACGCCAAGCGCGTGGTGCGTATGCGCGACGGCCTGGTGGTCCAGGATGTCGCCGTCGCACGCCGGCGCAGTGCGGAGGCGCAGCTGGTCGGCGCCGGGGCGGACTGATGAGCCCGAAGGACGCGCTGCTCGCGGCGCTCCAGTCGCTGGTGACGAACAAGCTGCGATCCGCGCTGACCATGCTCGGCGTGATCATCGGCGTCTCCGCCGTCATCGCCATGGTGGCGGTCGGCAACGGCGCGCAAGCCAACGTTGAGCAGCAGGTGCTGTCCCTCGGATCGAACCTGGTAACGGTGTCCCCCGGCAACTTCTCCGACTCCGGCGTGCGCGGCGCCGGCGCCCAGGCGGCGCTTACCTACGACGATTGCAAAGCCGTCACGCCCGATCGCGTCCCGGCGGTCACGGCGGTGTCGTGCGAGGCGCAGGGCGGCCGTTCCAACCTCGCCGCGGCCGGGAATACCTGGAACACGCAGATCGTCGGCGTCACCGACCAGTATCCGACCGTCCGGGACTGGGGTGTGGCCGAAGGCGCGTTCTTCACCGAGAGCGATCTGAGCCTGTACCGGCAGGTCGCGGTGCTCGGCGCCAGCACGGCCACGAGCCTCTTCGGCGATGGCGTCGATCCGCTCGGGCAGACGATCCAAGTGCGCTCCGGCTTCGGCAACGGCGTGCGCATCCTGACCTTCAAGGTCGTCGGCGTTCTCGCCTCGAAGGGACAGGCTTTCGGGTTCTTCAACCGCGACGATCAGATGCTCGTGCCGTTGACCACGGCGCAGCGCGTGCTGTCGGGGAACACGCGCCTCTCGAGCATCGTGCTGAAGGCGGCCTCCGCCGCGCAGATGACCGACGCGGTCCAGGAGGTCACCGACGTGTTGCTGGCGCGGCACAAGATCAGCGATCCGGCCAACGCCGACTTCACCGTCACCAATCAGAACGACACGCTCTCCGCGCTGAACAACGTCACCGGGACGTTCACGCTGCTGCTCGGCGCGATCGGCGGCATCTCGCTGCTCGTCGGCGGCATCGGGATCATGAACATCATGCTCGTGTCCGTCACCGAACGGACGCGCGAGATCGGCATCCGCAAGGCCGTCGGTGCGCGACGTCGCGACGTGCTGAGCCAATTCCTGATCGAGTCCATCGCGCTCACCGGCACGGGCGGGATCGTCGGGATCTTGCTCGGATTCGGCATCGCGGCGATCGTGCAGGCCCAGTCCGGCGTGCTGGCGATCGTGACCGCGACGACCGTCGCGGTGGCCGTCGGCGTGTCGGTGGTCATCGGCATCGTCTTCGGGCTGTACCCCGCGCTGCGCGCGGCGCGTCTGCATCCGATCCAAGCGCTGAGATACGAATAGGAGATCGCACATGGACATGAGGCTTCGCGTCATCGGCGCAGCGGTGCTCGCGGTGGCGTTGTTCGGCGGCGGATTCGCCGCCGGAAAGACCATCGGCACGACCCCCGCGGCGTCCGCGTCTGGTCAGGCCGGACGCGGGCAGCGAGCGTTCGGCTCCGGGGCCCCGGGCGCGGCGAATAACGGCGGCCTCATCAGCGGACAGGTGCTCGCCGTCGGAGACGGCACCCTCACGGTCCAGCTGGATCAGAGCCAGGGCTCGCGCATCGTGCTCGTCTCGGCATCGACGCGGGTGACGCGAACGACCGAGACCGACGTGGCGCTCTCCTCGCTCAAGGCCGGCGAGCAGGTGACCGTCGTCGGCACGCAATCGACTGACGGCACGGTGAGCGCAACGACCGTCGTCGTCGGCGGCACCGGATTCCGGCAGGGAGGCGCTTCGCCGCGTCCATCGGCTACGCCGTAAGAGACCGTCCCATCTGCGTCGATCAGACCGCCGGCAGGGCGAAGGATTCACCTCCGCCCTACCGCACGAGCTTTACCGCAACAGGTAGTTGATCGCCGCTCCCATGACCGCGGCGCGCGTCTCGGGACGAGCGATGCCCTCGAGCCCGAACCCGAAATAGATGGTGTCGTCCGTGGTGATGGTCGCGCCCTCGGGGAAGCCCGCCGCGGTCGCTCGAACAAAGTTGTTGGAATTCGGGGCGCTGCCTGGGGGCGGACCGGTGACCGTCCAGCCGCCAAGACCGTCCTCAAAGGACGTGCTCGCGCCAGTCGAGACCGCCGTGTCGTCGAGGAACACCCCGAGACCCTGCACCGACCAGTCGCTGGCGTAGGCGATCGAAACCTCGACCTGCGTCCCGGCGTAGCGGGAAAGGTCGACGGACCACTGTTCCCAGCCATTCGAGCGCCCCGATGCCGCGTTCCAAACACCCGTCGTACCAGAGGCCGAGCACGTCGCGTCCGCATTGAGCGTCTGGTAGTGGTCCAGGAACGGATGCAGATCGCGCCAGCCGGCAGGACAGCTTTCACCGGTCGCGGCGCTGGTGTGGCCGTTAGCGTCCGGCAGCGTCGTCCAATCGTTCAGCCCGGCGGTGTGCGACTCGACGAAGACGTGGTCCCAGCTCTGTTCGGTGTCTCGGGAGATCCAGAACGAAAGGGTCGCGCTCGATTGTCCGGTGAGATCGATGGTCCTGGTGACCCGCTTGTAGGTGATGTCCGCGATCTGCGAGTACAGGTAGTACGTTCCGGTGTGCGGATCGAAGGGTCCGCCAGGTCTGACGTATTTCGCCGACGCGAAGCTGCCGAACTGTGGATACTTCGCGACGGGGAGCACGCCGCTCGTCGCAATGAACGACGCGCTGTGGTCCTGGTTATTCGCGCTCGGCGTCCCGACGCTCCAGGCCTGCCCGGCGAAAGGCGCCTCGACGCCCGCGATGTCGTAGATCTTCTTGTTGGCCGTGGTGCCGGCATCGTCGTTATAGATGTACGCCCCCAGGTAGTACTGCAAGAAGTCGTCGGGCAGCGCGATGCAGCCATCCTGACCCTGATCGTTCGGATCGCAGGCGCGGTTGCTGACCGGGTCGTACTCGTAGCCGAACGCGTACTCGTACCCTGCGTATTTCCCGGTGTAGAGCAGACGACCGCCTTCGTTCAGGAAGGAGCGAACCGCGAGCATCTCGTCGTTCGCGAGTCGGGAAGCTGTGCCCGGCGCCATGCCCGGCTCGCGCGTGATGATGTCGTCGCCGGTGTACCACACGACGGCGCGGTAATGGCTCAGGACTCCGATCGGGTCAGGCGCCTTGCGGCCGTTTGCGTCGACGTCGTACACATCGGCGGCGATGCCGTTCGCACGGAGAGCGTCGAGGTAATACGAGAGATAAGTCGGGCCGTTCGTCTTCTTGTAAACGGGCGAGATTCCGGTGTAATCCTCGGCGGACAGCACGAGCACGGATGCGCTCGATTCGACCTTGGCCGCGTAGGTAAAGGCGTCGCTCGTCTTGCCGCCAGCCTCGAACCAGACCGTCACTGCGTCACCCGGCGAGGTGTTCGTCACGCGTCCGCGGACGACGTGGTAGTAGACGTCGCCGGGTCCGCCGTACCGCTCGCCGCCGTTCCATTCGGTCGTTGATGCGCTCTGCACCGGACCGCCGTTGACGCGATACCGGAGCGCCACAGGACCCAGCGCGCGCTGCGCGTTCACCTCCACGGTCTGCGGATCGCCGTACGAGGTCGAGAACGAATGAACGTAGAAGGGCTTCGTGGTGTTGCCGAGGTGGGATACGGGGTTAGCCGGATCGGCAGCCGACTTCGCGACATCGAGTACGAAGGGCAGGTTGTTGAGGAACTCCTGCTGGATCAACGCTTCGTCGTCCGGGTATACGAAACCATCGCCGGGTACGCCTTCGCCAAGCTCGGGTGTCCAGGACAGCGTTCGCGTCA
>VBHP01000115.1:0-4693 GCA_005881435.1 Chloroflexota bacterium
TCCTGCGTCTGCTGCCGAAGCTCTTCTGGAACCGGATCCGTCGCGGGCGCTTTCTCGACATCCTTGTGACGCACGCCCCGCCGCGAGGCATCCATGACGAGGCCGATCAGGCGCATCGTGGGTTCGTCTCACTGCGTTGGTTCCTGCGTGAGTTCCATCCGCGGTTCCACGTGCACGGCCATACCCACGTGTACGACGCGCGCACGGCCACGATGACGCAATTCGGCGGCACCACGATCGTGAACGCTTACGGCGCGAAGACGCTGGAGCTGTAGTGGCGAGTCAGACCGCGCACTTGGACTATGAGCGCGCCCGCCGCAAGGCCTTTCGCCGCCGGCTGCTGTCGTGGTTCACGCGCCAGGACAACGCGCTTCTGGCATTCGACGATGTCCGCAGCGGGCTGCACGCGCAGGCGCAGCATGAGGGCGGCCTGCGCGAGGTGCCAATCGATCAGATCGTCGGCAGTGTCGGACGCTACCGCGATTTCGATCGCGCGTTCCTGCCGCGTCAGGTCAAGACGCGGGATCGCTGGGAGAGTGTTGACCGCGCGCAGATCGAAGGCACGGAGCTACCGCCGGTCGAGCTGTACAAGATCGGCGACACCTATTTCGTCAAGGACGGCAACCACCGCGTCTCCGTGGCGCGCGAGCGCGGCCAGAAGTTCATCGACGCGCACGTGACCGAGGTGCTCGCGCCGGCGCCAGTATCGAATGTGGAAGATCTCCTGGAGTGGATGCGGAACCAGGAGGCGCTCCATTTCCACGAGGTCACGCGCATCAGCGAGCTGCGGCCCGGCGCGCGGATCGAGCTGACGCTGCCGGGGCAATACGAGAAACTGCTCGAGCACATTCGCACGCATCAGTGGTACCTCGGCATCGAGCAGAAGCGCGAGGTGAGCTGGTCCGAAGCGGTCGCGAGCTGGTACGACCGCGTCTACATGCCGACGGTCGGGGCCATCCGCCGGACTGGTGTATTGCGCGACTTCCCGCATCGCACCGAGGCCGATCTGTATCTCTGGATCACCGAGCACCACTGGTACCTGCATCAGCAGGCGATGCCGAAGGGTCAGGAACTCGAGAAGGTCGTCACCGAATATGCGCAGGAGTACGCCGAGCGCAAACCGTTGCTGCCCCTCATACGACGACGCCCGGCGAAATTGCCGAGCGTCGACGGCGCCTGATCTGATTCGCGCGGTCTAGGACTTCGCGGCGGTCGGGACAGCGCCTATCTTCGGGATGACCCCGAGCTGCTGGAACAGGCCGAGGAAGTCGAAGCTGGTCCACGACTCGACCACCTTGCCGTTTTCGTAGCGCGCGATGCTTACGCCCTGGACCGACGCGCGCTTGCCCGTCGCCGGGACGCCAGGCAGATCGCGCTGGTGCGTGCCCGTCGCGGTCACACGCGTCACGACCTTATCGCCTTCGGCGAGGACGTCTTCGAGTGTGAAGTGCACGTCCGGGAACGCCTGCCGGTATAGCGAGACGAGTTGTCGCGTGCCCTCCGGTCCGGGGGCGGTGTTCGGGTTGTTCGGGTCATGGGTCACGGCCCCGGGCGCGGTGAGCTCGTCGATGACGGCGAGATTGCCTTTGTTCCAGACCTCTTCGATGAATCGGCGCGCAGCCGCCTTGTTGGTGGTCTCCGCTTCGGACATCGGGTGCGTTTCCCCCCTTCGTAGCCGATGGCCATCCCGCTGCTGCATTGCCACCTCCCCTACCGATCTAGAGGCGCTCATTCTGCGCTGGACGGGCAAGAGCGCGTTTTTCCCCTGGTCAGGTTCACCCGACCTTGCGACTTCGCGACGGTGGCATTGCGGATGCTTAGCGGCCAAGCGATGGACGAGATCCGGCAGCTGGGCCCCGGCGACCTCGGGCGCGAAGACTTCGCGCTCGAAGCCATCCTGCTGTTGCGCAAGACCTGGACGCGCAAGCACCGCGGCTTCCGCTTCCGGCTGGACAAGTGGGGCGAGGGTCCGTCGCGCATCACGTTCAAGGATCTCGGCTTCGACATCAACATCCAGCAGCGCTACCTCTCCGCTGTCTGTCCGGTCCACGGCCGTTTCCACGAGCTGTGGACCGGAGCCGCCATTGCGCCGCGGCCGGATCGCATCAGCTGCCCCGGCGATCGCACCGTCGCGTGTGGTCAGGATTGCGGCGTCGACTACGTCTACGAACCCGCCGGCAAGTCCTAGCGCTCGCTGGCCAAGATCCGCAGATCCGTCGCAAGGTCATCGACGGTGACGTCGCTGTGCAGGACGACGCGGCCGCGGATGTGACGGTCGACCAGATAAATGACGTCGGTGTGCGCCACGATCGGTGAGCCCTGCGCCTGACCTTGCGCGACGCCGTACGCCTGCCACACGCGCGCGAGTGCGTCCCGCGGACCGATGAGATAACGCAAGACTCCACTGAGTCGATGGTCTTGCACGAACTGTCGCGCCGTCGCCGGCGTATCGCCGATCGGATCCACGCTCACGGCGAGGAAGTCGACATCCTTGGCCGCATCGCCGAGCTTGTCGCGGGCATTACGGATCGTCTCGGCCGTAAGCGGACAGGTATCGACGCACTGCGTGTACAGAAACGTGAGCAGTACAACGTGACCCGACCGCGACGCGAGCTCGACGGTCTCGCCGGTCGAGCCGTCGGTGAGCACGAAGTTCGGCGCCACTGGCGAGGGCAGAGGCTGTCCGACCAGCTTTCCGGGCGCGCAAGCCGACGCCGCCATAGCGACGGCGACGAGAAATGCGATTCGCTTACCGAGTGCTGACCGCGCGGCGCGGTCGTGGGCCTGCGGGCCCGTTGTCCTCACGCCTAGCATTTTGCCGTTAGCGCGTTTTGGGGGAGGGGTTATGCGAAGAATCCTGGTATCTGTCGTATCGACGGCGCTTGCCGTCACAGCGCTACTGGCGAGTCCGGCGATGGCCAGCACAGCGACGTGGACCGTGGTTGCCGGTGCGGATGGTGTGACCAACGGTGTGTTCGACGGCCGCTCCGGAAATGCGTTCTATCCCGGGAGGCTCGCGGCACACGCGGGCGACACGATCGCGTTCAACGTGACGAGCCCGCACACCGTGACCTTCAACCGTCCGCCCGGCACGCCCTTGCCCGCGCTGTTCGGGCCGCCAAACGGGACGACACTGAACACGAAGGGACAGTTCCTCAACTCGGGATTCAATCCGGCCGCGTTCCAGCCGTACACGTTCTCAGTCACGCTCGGAAACTCACTTGCGCCCGGCCGCTACGAGTACATCTGTGCGCTTCACATCGGGATGCGCGGCGTGATCGACATCGTGCCGTCTTCGGTCGTGCTCCCGCAGACGGACCTTGACGCCGAGCGATCGCGCCAGATGGCTCACGATCTCGCAACCGCAGCGCGCGCCGCGGACAAGGCTACCGAGTGGGTGCAGAACAATCCGCTCACGGTTCTCGCGGGCGCCGGAACGAGACGCGTAACGAACCTGCGCTTCTTCCCATCGACGATCACGATAAAGGCGGGTCAGTCGATCACATTCCTGAAGACAAACGATCCGACCGAGCCGCACACCGCGACGTTCGGCGGTGAACCGCCGAACCCATTTGGGCCGACGACGCCGCCTTTCGTGGTCCCCGGTTCTGGCCCGGTCAGCACCGGCGCCATGGTCACGCAGCGGCAGTACGACTTCTACATCGCCAGCTCGCTCGGTGTCCCGAGCGCGGTGACCAGCGCAACGATCAGATTCACGACGCCCGGCACCTATCACTACATCTGCACGATCCACGATCTCGCCGGGATGGTCGGGACGGTCATCGTCAACTAGCGGTATGGAAAAGGGGCCGCCGCAAGGCGGCCCTTTTCTGTTTCCTTCCTCCTCATGCTGCCGCCCGAACTTCGGCGGAACCTTTTACCGAATCTTGATGTCCCCGCCTGCGCTTGAGTATGCGAAGTGCTGCCTCGCTCGTCCAGCCAGCAAGCTCGAACAGGGAGGAAGGCAGTGGCGTTGCTTCACCATCGGTCGTTCGTTCTCGCATTCTCGGCAACGTTTCTCGTCGCGCTCCTCGTCTTCGCGTCGCCAGCGCTTCGTTCTGATGCGGTCAGCGGTTTCAGTACCAATCAAGAACTTCCGCTCCCGTATCTCGCGCCGATCGGCGGCCCCGGCGGACCTGTCGCGTTCATCGTCCGCGGCCTCGAGCCGAGCACGCGCGTCGCGCCGGACGGCACCGTGTACGTGGCCACAATCCGGGGCGTGCCCGGTGGCGTCGATCTGCACCGGTCGTACGCGCCGATTGACGGCGCGCCGAATGGGGACGGCACGTATCAATTCAAATATGAGGGGCAGCCCGACGGCTGCGGCATCTTCGCCGACGGCTGCACACTGCTTGGTATCGCCGAGGGGGGCGGCGACGTCGACATCGCCGTCAACTACCCGACCGACGCCTCCACGCCGAACCTCGCGCTCAGCAGCTTGTTGCTGGTACCCGGCATCACTACCACGCACTCCACTGATAGGGGTGATTCGTTTAGCCAGCCGAACCCCCTCACTGCGCTCATTCCCGTCGATGACCGGCAGTGGAACGAGGGCTTCGGCAGCGCAAACGTCTACCTCAACTATCACGACGTTGGCACCTTCAACATCGAGGTGCAGCGTTCGAACGACGGCGGTCTGACCTATGTCGACGGCTTCGGTGAAGCGATCGATCCCCAGACCTTCCCGGCCGCA
>VBHP01000115.1:4753-10008 GCA_005881435.1 Chloroflexota bacterium
GATCGCAGCAGCTGTCCGAGTCACGGCAATCTGTACCAGGTCTTCGTGGCGCCGGACAACGCGATCGAGAACACGCTTAGCCAGCCGCCGCGCAGCGCATACGTCGGCGTGTCAACCGACGTGAAGCTCGGCCTTCCCGTCTTCACTTTCACCGACCACAAGATCTTCACCGGTCCTGTCAACGCGAGCCTCGCGCAGATCTTCCCGGCGCTCGCGGTCGACGCCTTCGGGAACCTCTACGCAACGTGGTCCGATAACTCGAACATCTACTACACGTTCTCTACAGATCTCGGCACCACCTGGGCTCCCGCTGCGGTCGTGAACCAGGCGCCAACCGTCGGCAAGTCCAATGTTTTTCCGTGGATCGACGCGGACGCCAATGGCCACGTCGGCATCGTGTGGTTCGGTGCCGACCGCTCCGGCAACTCGAATGACGCCTCGGTCATGGCGCCGTGCCCTTCTGGCAGCACGACGTGCATGTCGACGTGGGCGAACTGGAACGTCTATTACCTCGAGTCTGTGAACGGCAACGCGGCGGCACCGACATTCGTTCAGAGCCAGATCAGCGACCACGTCATGCATCGCGGGACCGTGAGCACCGGCGGCTTGGGCGGCGCGGCGAACCGCAACCTGGGCGACTACTTCCAGATCGCGTTCGACCCGCAGCACCGCGCAAACGTCGCGTTCTCCGACGACCACAAGCTCTCGCCGGTCACGATCAGCGGCCACACCGGCAACGACGACCCGGCCGCTCGTCGCCTCATCCGCGCGAACTTCACGCACGAATTGACGGCGCCAAGCGGAATCGCGACCACCGGCTTCTGCGCGGTCGGACCCGGCCAGCCCGGACCAAGCCTGACCGGCGGCGGCCGCCTCGGCCCCAGTGTGAACTTCGGGTTCATCGCGAGGGCGAACCCGCTCAACGGCGCGCTGGAGTACCAGGACCAGACGGCGGGCTACAACGTCCACAGCTCGAACGGCATTACCTCCGTCACCTTCAGCGGGAACTGTGCGAACTTCAACGGGAACGCGAAGCTCAACGGCGCCACCGGCTACACGTTTAACGTCCATGCCTGCGACGTCGCCAATCCGGGTGTCGGATACGACACCTTCAGCATCGATCTCAGCGGGCCGTCCGGATTCAAGCCCTACCACAACGACGGCACTCTCACCAGCGGCAACATCCAGGCTCATTGAATCGATACGAGGCGAGGAGTCCCGTCCATCGGACGGGCCTCCTCGCTATCACCTCGGCATGCTCGGGAAGTTCCCGGTCAGCGCGCTGGTGCGCGACCTCGTGGTCTGATTTGGCGGACAGCTAGCGCGACGCGCTGGCGAGGGCACGGGCGTGGACGGTGCAGCCGTTGCCGCAACCGTCGGACTCCCCGTCGCACTCGGCCGTGGGGTCGGGCTGACAACCGGCACTGTGCGAAGGGGAGCCGATGCGCTCGCCGGGATCGACTGGCTTGCCGATCCGGACGCTGTCGGGGATGGCGTGGTGGCGACCGCCGGGCCCGCGGGCTGGAACATCGTCATCGCGAAGACGAGACCGGCGAGGATGATGGCGATCATCGCGACGAGCGACGCCATCACCAGGCGGTAGGCGCGCCCCCAGCGCGACCACGCCGGGCCGGACGCCGACCGTGCTTCTCGCGGCCGTCTGACCTGTTCGGTGGGATCGCGTCCTGCCGTGATCTTCCTCCGCTCCGCTTGGATCGGCCATATGCACGGCGCAGGCGCCACGCATGTCTGGAGCGGGCACGCGGCGCGAGACCTCCAGCTAGATCTGAGCCGCGAGCGCGCGCAGTCGCACCAGACGAGCGACGACGGCCTCGCGCATCCATTGCCCGCCGAAGATCCCGGCGATGACGAACACTCCGAGGATGTTCCCGGTCATCGGCATTGCCAGGGCGGTGCCCGGGCACGCCCCGGCGATCGCCCACCCCGTGCCGAACACCAGCGCACCGGCGACGTGCTTTCGCTGCACGCCTTCGCGCGTGACCTGCAGCGCGCCGCCGAAAACAGTCGCACGCTTGGAGCGCTCCAAAAGCCAGAGGAGCGGAAGCGCCGTGCCGACTGCAGCGCCGAAGAAGAGGAACAGGTCCGGCTCTCGGAGCAGGAGCATGTTGTGGATCACGTCGTAGTCGGTGAGACGCGCGGCGGCGAGGAAGAACCCGAAC
Source organism: Chloroflexota bacterium (assembly GCA_005881435.1). GTDB lineage: Bacteria > Chloroflexota > Limnocylindria > P2-11E > CF-107 > CF-107. Next base: position 6,934 of record VBHP01000115.1, read on the forward strand.
CCGATGCCGATCCCGAGGCTCGCCCCTCTCACAGCGTCCCGCCCGTGACGACGTGGAGCGAGAGCGTGACCGCGAGTGCGGTCAGCCAGAACGTCATTGCCGAGACGAAGCTTCCACGCGATCGCGAAGCGACGCCGGTCAGACCGTGTCCCGAAGTACAGCCTCGGCCCAGCGCGAGCCGAAGCCGATGAGGATGCCGCCCGCGAAAAGCGTCGGGACGAGTAAGGCGAGTGGCAGCACCGCGGCGAGGTTTCCGTACCCGAGCGTGAAGTTCGGTCCGCCGCGCAGGATGGCCGCGAGGAGCGAGCCGGCGATGAGACCGCCGAAGAAACACACGCGCCAGGTCTCGGTGATCGCTTGACCGAGGACGAGGAAGCGGACCTGTCGATAGGCCCCGCTCACGCCAAGGCGCCGGTTGAGAGCGCGTAGAGGAGTACGACGAGGAGGCCGATCGCGGGGCCGGCGATGAACCAGGGCATGCGATCGGGAAGGAGGTGCACGCCCGCAGCATAGGCCCGGCCCAGCTCACCTCCGCGCTGGCCGCGATTCTGCCGACGCAGGCGGCATGGCGGAACGTAAGAGTCGTCGATGGGTCGCCAAGGTGAGCACGGTGTCGACGCACCCGCCGGCCGGCCTCTTCACCAAGGACGCCGAGACGATCGCTAGGACTCTTGCATCGCGTAAGGTCTCGCCCAAAGGGCCCGCATCAGGCATGCGGATGCTGACGTATTTCGTGAATCGTGGCGGACGGGGATTGTCGCGATCGCGGCGTGCAGAGCTCGAGCGCGCGAAGCAGCTGCTCTCGGCGCGCGTGCGGCGGGCGCGAGAGCGCAAGCGCAAGACCGCGAGCTGAGTGCTATCGGGCCAGGGTCGAGAGCGTGTAGAGGCCGAGCAGCACCAGCAAAGCGCCGACGACGCGGCGAAAGATCGGTTCCGGTACTCGTCGCAGCAGCCAGGTGCCGAGCACCGTTCCGGCCACGACGCCGGCGACGCAGGTCAGGATGAGCGATCCGTTCGCCGCGAGCGCGGCACCCTGCGTTGCGACGTACACCGGGACGCGTGCGCCGTCGACGATGAGCGCAACGGCGGTGCTCGTTGCGACGAACGCCTGCTTGCGGACCGAGAAGCCGAGCATCGCCGCGGACCGGATGCCGCCTTGATTTCCGACGAGACCGCCGAGAAATCCCGACAGCGCGCCGCCGATCCACGCGCTGCGCGGTCCGAACCGTAGCCGCTCCGAGTACCCGGTGATCCCGCCGAATCCCGCGAAGAGCAGCAGCGCGGAGAACACGACGGTGAGCGCGGGACTGCTCGCGACGGATTGAAGCGCCGCGCCAGCCAGTCCGCCAGCGGCACTGGTCACGCCGAAGCCGAGCAGCAGGCGCCGATCGATGTCAGCCCGGACGATCCAGAGCCGCAGGGCTGTGCCGGCGACGTGCGGAATGGAGGCCAGCGCGACGCCGAGCTTGACCCCGACGGCCGTCCCGAGCAGAGGGGTCAGAACGCTGCCGATCCCGAAGCCGGCGACGGTCGCGATGGCGCCGGCCGTGATCGAGCCGAGGAAGGCGATCAGCGCAAAAGGGTCCACGGGCCCTCGCCAGGCTACGGCGTGGGCCGGCTCGGGTCGTTCTCGCACGCAATCTGCTGCGTGCCTCTCTAAAAGGAGGAAGAAGTGCCGGAACTACGAACGGTCCGCCAGCGCAAGAACATCCCCAAGAGCCAGTTCGCCTACGTCGACAAGAACGGAGAGGGCCACTTGCCGATCGAGGATGAGTCGCACGTGCGCAATGCGATGGCTCGTTTCAACCAGACCGAGTTCGAGTCCGAGAGCGCGAAGGAGCGAGCGCGGCGCAAGGTCCTCGCGGCGGCGAAGCGTTACGGGATCGAGATCTCGCCCGATGACGTCGTCGCCAAGCCCACCTCTTCGCTGCGTCCGGCGCGCACCAAACAAGGACCGCGCGGCGGCCGCAAGACGGTCCGCCCGAAGCGGCCGACCACGACGCGACAACGTGCGGCGGCGCGCAAGAACATCAAGAAGGCGGCGCGGGTTCGCCTGCGGCGCGTCAGAGCCGGGCACTGAGTTGCTGATCGACGCCGTCAGCGGCCTGTTTGCCGCTGGCGGCGTCGATCGATCTCAGCGCGGTCGTTCTATCCGCGCGTCAGGTCCATGGCGCGTCCGTGTCGCAACGACCAAGCCGACGACGAGCACACCGACGATGCCGAGGTGATAGACGACATCAGGCACCGTGCGTGGCCCGACGCCGATGGCGATGGTGAATACGCCCACGAGCGTGCCTGCCAGCGCGAGCGCCTGCACCGTGATGGCGGCGGCCCGCGTCGGCACGAATCCGAACAGGCTCGCCGCCAGTCCCGCCAGGAGGACGACCGCGATGATGCCTTCCGCCGTCCCTGCCGTGCGGTGCTGATAGCCGTCGACGAGGATGCCGAAGTGCACCGACGATGCGATGGCGAAGCTCGCGGCCCCGAAGACCAGGAGCAGTCGCAGCGCGCCGTCCGAAGGGTCGCTCATGACGCGCGTTCCAAGCCAGTCGCTGTCCCCTGGCCGGCTGGCGCTCGCGATGTGAGTGTGGCGACAGCCACGCCGGCGATGGTCGATAGCGCGACGGCGATGAGCGCGCCAGCGCCGTCGGGCTTCGTGGTCATGATGAAGACGATCCCGAGAGCGAGACCCGCCCTGGTGACCATCGACGCCCAGAGGATTGGATCCCGCACCACAGCACGGATCTCGGAAGGCAGCGCGCCTTGGCGCGGGCCCATCGCGCGACCGATGCGCGGCAGCCGCGTCGCGTTCGATCCTGCGCCGAGTACGAAGAGCAGGACCATCGCAGCGAGCGCCACGGCGTTCCAGCCCTGCCAGCCGGCTGCGGTGACGGTGAGGTAGAGACCGGCGACAAGGATGAGCACGAGCGAGACCGGTCCGAGAACGCGAAGGGCGCGGTACGCGCCGAGTGAGCGACGAGCGTCCTCGGCGGTCCTCGCCGAGCGCAGGCCAGTCAGCGCATTCCATTCCAGGCCGAGCGCTACGAATAGGCCGAGCGCTCCAACGACGTGGAG
>VBHP01000035.1 GCA_005881435.1 Chloroflexota bacterium
GGCCGTGCTGCACTCCGAGCGCTATATCGAAGACCTCAAGCACAGCCTCGTCGCAGCCAGCACCTAGCCGCGGTGGCGTACCCCGGTCGTGACGCGGCGCGGGCACTCGGCCGCATCGGCGTGTGGGCGAATCTCGATCGGCTCGATGCCACCCGCCTGCGCGAGTTCGCGCGCGCGCTCGAAGCCGTGCGCGTTGCGACAGCGCTGTGGTTTCCTGAGACCATCGCCGGCAAGGAGGCGCTGTCGCTCGCGACCTTCCTGCTGGCGTCGACAGACCGACTCGTGGTCGCGACCGGTATCGCCAGCGTCTGGGCGCGCGACGCCATGGCCGCCGCGAACGGCTCGCGCGCGATCGGGGAGTGGTTTCCTGGCCGATTCGTGTTCGGTCTCGGCGTGAGCCACGCGCCGTCGGCCGCGACTCGTGGCCACTCGTACGCCAGGCCCTTCGAACGGATGCAGGAGTACCTCGGCGCGATCGAGCAAGCCGCGTACGTCGGGCCCGTGCCGGCGCAACCTGTGCCACGCGTGCTCGCCGCACTCGGGCCGCGGATGTTGCGGCTCGCGGCGGAACGCGCCGCGGGAGCGCATACATATTTCGTACCGGTCGAGCACACCGCGCGGGCCCGGGAGACGCTCGGCCCGGGGGCCCTTCTGGCGGTGGAGCAGGCCGTGGTGCTGAACTCCGATGCACCGGCCGCACGTGAGATCGCCCGCGTCCACACCCGCCGCTATCTGGCGCTCGAGAACTACGCCAACAACCTCCGGCGGCTGGGGTGGTCCGATACCGATTTGACCCCGGACGGCGGAAGCGACGCCCTCGTCGACGCCATCGTCGCCCACGGCAACGAGGCCGCCATCGCCGACCGCGTTCGGGCGCACCTGTCAGCGGGGGCGGATCACGTCTGCGTGCAGGTCCTGCGAACAGACCCAGCCATCGCGCCGATCGTCGAATTGCGTCGCCTCGAAAGCTTCCTGGCAGCCTAGCAACCGCCTGGCCTAGGCGGATCGTCCTCGCCAGTCGCTCGCTTCCTTCTCTGTATCATGCGGGCGCGCTCCGTAGCATCGCCAGCGCTTACTCGCGTGGTCGGAAAGGGGTATCCGTACGGCAGCTCGGAAGCGAACCCGTAAGAACGGGACCGCCTCTGCGCCGGTGCAGGAAACGCGGAACGTCGTCGTCGCCGAAAACTCGGCGAGCGCGCCAGCAAGCGAGGCGAAGTACGTCTACTGCATCATCGAGTCGAAGAAGCCGCAATCGTTCGGCAAGGTCGGCGTCGGTGGTCGGGGCGACGAGGTCTACACCATCCTGCACGGCGACCTCGCCGCGGTCGTGAGCGACACGGCGATCGCCATTCACGATCCCACGCGCGAGAACGTCCTCGGGCACGAGCGCGTCATCGAAGCGGTGATGGAGCAGCACAGCGTGCTGCCGATGTCCTTCGGGACCGTTTTCCGGACCAAGGACGATGTCGTGGCCTTCATGAACGACACCCACGATGCGCTGCGCGACGTGATCGGCCAGGTCCGCGACAAGATCGAGTTCGGCGTGCAGGTGAACTGGGATAGGGACGCGGTGGTCCGCGACATCGAGGCCCAGAGCGACGAGGTGACGCGCCTGAAGACGCAGATCCAGCGCGCCACCAGCGGCTCGACCTATTTCGCGCGGGTGCAGCTGGGGCGGTTGGTAGAACGCCTGCTGTCCGAGCGCGCCGACAATTATGTGCGCGAGATCTACGACGCGCTTCGCGCGGACGCCGTGGCGTCGAAGCTGAACAAGCCGATCGGCGAGCGGATGATCCTGAATGCGGCCTTCCTCGTCGAGCGCGCCCACTCCGAGCGTTTCGACCGCCGCATGCACGAGATCGCACGTCGCTATGAAGGGCGCCTGGCGTTCCGCTACACCGGGCCGTGGCCGCCGTACAACTTCGTCAACGTTCGCCTCACGCTGCAGCAGTCGGCCGCGCGCGCCTGATGTTCCTGCTCGATCGTCTGCTGCTCGCCGCACCGATCGCGGGTTTTAAGTTCGTGCTCCGCACCATCGCGAACGTCGCTGACCAGGAGCTCGCCGATGACGAGACCAAGGTCATGACCGACGTCCGTGCGCTGCACGTGCGGTTCGAGGCGGGCGAGCTCACCGAGACCGAGTTCCGCGAGCTCGAAGCGCCGTTGATGGAGCGCTGGCGCGCGCTGCGCCGCCGCGCGCTCGGGCTCGAGTGATGGCGCGCTATCTGTTCTGCGCCGTCTCCACCGACGCGACACCGGACCTGCGCGGCTGGAACGGCGAGGGCGCGCCGCTGTCGCTGGTCGCGGCCGGCGCAATCGCCGGCGTCGTCGGCACCGTGGACGACCTGCGCTACGGCGGCGAAACCCTGGCGCGCGCGACGCGCGACCTCAGCGAGCTCGCTCCCTACGCCAAAGCGCATCAGGACGTGGTGCAGTACGTCTTCGAGCGCGCCGGCGCCGTCGTACCGATCGCCTTCGGGTCGCTGCACCACACCGACGAGGATGTGCGTCGCTCGCTGGAGGAGCAGAGCGCACGGCTCACCGGACTGCTGCGCCGCTTCCGCAACACGCACGAATGGGGCCTTCGCCTGGCACGGCGCCGGGCGCGTGTCGCGGTTGCCGCCGGCGAGCCCGGAGCCGGCGCGGCGTATCTGGCGTCGCGGCGAGCGGAGCTGCGCGGCGAGCTCGATGCCGAAACGCAACGCGCCGCGGCCGAGCTCGATGGCGCGCTCGGCGCGGCGAGCCGAGAGCGACGCGTGCTGGCGCAGGCGATCGGCGACCTGGTCCTGCGGGTCGCATACCTGGTGCCGGCCAGCGAGGCCGACGCGGTCAAGCGCATCGTGCTCGAACGCGGCGTCGATCTCGAGCGTCTCGGCCTCGGCGCCGAGCTCTCCGGACCGTGGCCGCCCTACAGCTTCGTCGATGTCGCGGCTGACGAGGGATCGCGATGAGCGACATCGAGCGCTACGACGTCGAGCTCGACCTCATCGGCCCGGAATGGTCGGTCGCCGACCTCATCGATCACCTGCTGCACCGCGGCGTCTGCGTCAAGGGCAACGTGACCGTGTCCATCGCCGGCATCGACCTCATGACGCTCGGCCTGCAGGTGGTGTTCGCCTCCACCGCGACCTTGCGTCGGCGCAGCAAGGAAGCCGCGTGAGCGTCGAGATCTGCGCCGTCGTCGATCGCGTTCCGGCGGGATTCGCCGGAGCGCGCGCGCTCGGTCCGGGCCCGCATGTGATCGTCGCCGACGCTGCGGATGGCGCGCTCGAGGAGCGACTGGCGTCGCGGCTCGCGCTCTTCCAGACCCTGCGCGAGGTGTCATGCCTGCCGTTCCGGCTGGGATCGGTGGTCGCCGACGACGGCGCCGCGCTGTCGTGGCTCGCCGAGCACCGGTCGGTCATCGATCTGGCGCTGACACGCGCGGCTGCGCGCGTCGAGTTCGATCTGCACCTGCCGTCGCCAGCCGTCGACGACGCCGCGACCGGCGAGGACGGCCCGGGGACGCGGCATCTTCGTTCGCTCGCGGCGCGGTACGCGCGGCTTTCCGCCGACGATGCGGCCCGGGCGTTGGCGGCGTGCCGCGACCTGCCGGCGGTGGAAGAGACCGCGGTCGTGGCCGAGGACGGCTTCATCGCCTTCCTCGTTGCGGACGCGAAGGCGTTCGCCGGCGCCGCCCGCGAGGTCCACCTCGATGGGGCGCGCTGGAGCGGTCCCTGGCCGGCATTCACCTTCGCCGCGCGATGGCTGGAGGCCGCATGACCAGCACGGTGCGGTTGCCCTCCGAACGTCTCGAGCTCGAGCCTGAGGGGCTGGAGCAGGGATTGGCGCGACTGGTGTTGACCGTGATCGAGCTGCTGCGCGAGGTCATCGAACGGCAGGCGGTCCGCCGCGTTGAACTGGGTGACCTGACGCCGCAGGAGATCGAGCGCGTCGGCCTGGCGCTGCTGCGATTGGACCAGCGACTCGCCGAGATGCGCGAGCTCTTCGGACTGACCCAAGACGATGTGACGTTGAAACTTCGCGTTGGAGGTGTTGGTGGCGCAACGAATGATCAGCGGTAGCGCCGCGGTCGTCGAAACGAGAGCCGTGAGCCTCGTGGAGGTGCTCGATCGCGTGCTGGACAAGGGACTTGTCGTGGCCGGCGATATCCGCGTCTCGCTGGCGAACGTGGAGCTGCTCACGATCCAGATACGCCTACTGGTCTGCTCGATCGACAAGGCCGAGGAGATCGGCATGCACTGGTGGCGAGATGACGGATTCATCCAGGGCGGCGCGATCGAGGACCGACTCGACCGTATCGAGAAGCGGCTCGACGCGATCGTCGGCGCTCAGGGCGCAAATCCGCGAAAGAGAGGGTCCTAATGGCGGTCGAAAGAGTCGCAGGCGGCACGAGTCTCATCGATGTGCTCGATCGAGTGTTGGACAAGGGCATCGTCATTGACGCCTGGGTCCGCATCTCGCTCGTCGGCATCGACCTCATCACGGTGGAGGCGCGGGTGGTGGTCGCGTCCATCGATACCTACCTCCGGTTCGCGGAGCAGGTCGGCACGCTGCCGACGGTCGCGCGTCCCAGCGCACTGGAGGCGGCGAGCGCGCAAATCGGCGCATCCGCGGTGAGCCGGCGCCCGCGTCGGAGCACTCCTCAGAGCTAGCCGATGACGTTGACAACCCCAGCCGGGGAGGCGCTCCGCGACGCCACGGACGCGGACTCGCTGCTACGCGCCGCGCTCGAAGCCAGCCTTCGAGTCACCGACGCCGAGCGCGGTCTGGTCGTGCTCGCCGATCTCGGCACCGGCCGCATCTACGCGGTCCAAAGCCTCGGGCTGCAGGGTGAAGAGCTCGACCGGCAGCGTCCGGTCCCGCTCGGCGGCCCACGCCATCCGGTCGCGGAATCGCTTCGCGACGGCGAGTTCCGCCATGTCTTTCCGATCTCGTTGGCGCGCAATCCACTGGCGCGGCTCGGCCGGCTCGGCTTGCGGTCGGCGACGGTCGTCCCGGTGCCGCTCGAAGTTACGGTCTCGCCGTGCCTCGTCGCCGGACGTTGCCTGGAGAAGCGCTGCCTCGTCCGCGAACGGACGGCGTCCGCGTCGCCGGATGGGGAATGGCAACGGCGCGTGACCGGCTCCTGTCAGCGCGCCCACTCGCTGCGCTCGCCGGCGGCGCTCGTGCTCGACGTCCATCGGCTGTCCCCGCAAATGAAGCTGGCACTGCACGACATCGCTGACCACGCCGGGCAGATGCTCGCCCGACTGCCGGTGCTGCCGATCGGAACGGCGACGCCGTCGGGGGAAGCGGACGAGGAATGGCAGCGACGAGCCTTCGCCGCCGTGGATGAGCCGGTTCTGGTGGCGGACGCGTCCGGGAATCTGTCGTTCACCAACGGTCCGGCGCATCGTCTGTTCGTGGCGGGCGCCAGCGACGCGGAGGGACGCCGGCGCGCCGTCGACTTCAACCGAATGCTGCTGTCGGCATGGCTCGCGGCCTACGTCCGGACGCCGGAGGCGTCGCGCCCGCGTGAGCTCGCCCTGGTGGATCCGGAGGACGGCAGCGAGCTGCTGTTCGAGCTCCTCAGCACGACCGCCTACAACGCCGTCGCGCGGGAGACCGGCACCGTGGTAGTGATGAAGGACGTCTCCGACCTGCGCCATGCCGCCGAGGAACTGCAGGCGTCGCTTCGGCGCGTCGAGGCGAACGAGCAGTCCGCCCGGCGTGAGGGCGAACAGCTTCGACTGGTCCTCGAGCGGATCGACCAAGCCATCGTCGTCGCCGATCCGCGCGGCGAAGGAGAGGGCGTCCTCGCCAGCGAGGCCATGGATGTCTTGCGCATGAACCACGCGGCCAGGCGACTGCTGCAGGCGGAGCAGGACGCACCGGAGCGGCGGCGCGAGATCGTCAGCCGTAACGATGCCATCGTCACGTCCTTCATCAGTCAGGCCGAGATGAGCGGCGGAGAGGCCGCCGCGGAGCTCGCGCTCACCGATCCGTACGGCGAGCAGGTTCGTTCGTTCGCCGCACACGCCGGCGTAGCGCGCGATCAGGTCGGCGCCGCCGTGGCCATCGTGTGCGTGCTGGCGGACCTCACCGAGCTCCGTGAGCTGGAGCGCCGGCGCGTCGAACGCCAGCTCTTCGAGTCCGAGAAGCTCGCCGCGACCGGGCGCCTGGCGGCGTCGTTCGCGCACGAGATCAACAACCCACTCGAAGCGATGAAGAACGCGCTGTATCTGGTGGGCGAGGATCTCCCGGCCAAGGCCGCGGCCCGGCGCTACGTGCAGATCGCGACGACGGAGACCGATCGGATCTCGAAAATCGTGCGGCAGATCCTCGGCTTCTACCGGCCCTCCGTGGTGCGCGCGCCAGTCGAGCTGAACGCGATCATCAGCGAGGTCGTCGACCTGCTTCGCCTGCAGCTGCGCAAGGCCCGCGTCGAGGTGCGTCTCGAGCTGGAGCCGTCGCTGGCGCGGATCGTCGCCTCCGCCGATCAGCTGCGCCAGATCCTGCTCAACCTCACGCTCAACAGCACGCAGGCGATGCCGGACGGTGGCGAGATCACGATCGGCACTCGCGCCGCACGCCACAAGCGTGGCGCGCCGGCGGGCGCGGCCGAGAGCGTGATCCTGGAAATCGCCGACAACGGCCCGGGGATCGCGCCCGACGTTCGGGACCGTCTGTTCGAGCCGTTCGTCACCACGAAGGAGCGCGGCGGCACCGGGCTCGGTCTCTGGATCTGCCGCGAGATCATTCAGGCGCATAGCGGCACGATCAGGGTCGAAGCTGTCGCACCGCGAGGGACGCGCTTCGTGATCAGCCTCCCGGTCCGTCGCAAGGAGGAGCGCTAGGTGAAGGCCCAGCGGCCCCGGGTCCTGGTCGTGGACGACGAGCCGAACGTGCTTGCGACGCTGCAGCCGATCCTGTCGCGCGAGGGCTTCGACGTGCACGTCGCCGAGGACGGCGCATCGGCCCGCCGGGCACTCGACACCAACGGTGGCTTCGATGTCGTCATCACCGATCTCCGCCTGGGCGACTCCGACGGGCTCGCCGTGGCACAACAGGTCCACGAAGCCGACACCGAGACCCCCGTCATCGTGCTTACCGGTTTCGGCTCGCTCGAGTCTGCCGTCGACGCGATGCACCGCGGCGTCTTCGACTACCTGCTGAAACCTTGCGATGTGACCGAGCTGAAGAGCACCGTGCGCCGGGCGCTCGACCACGCGCGTCTAACCCGCGGTCTGCGCGACGGCGTTTCGAGACTGGACCAGATCGCCGGCCCCGACGCGACCGCCGCGGAGAAGCAGCTGCGCGAGGGGCGCGAGCGCATCGGCGAGCTCGCGGCCCAGCTCGACGGCGCGAAGCGCGAGCTGGAGCTGGCGCTCGGCCGCGAACGGGCCATGGTCGCGCAGCTCCGAGAGCGGGACGAGCTGCGCAACCAGTTCCTGGCGAACGTCTCGCACGAGCTGCGGACGCCACTGACGGCCATCCGCGGCTACGCGCAGCTGCTCACACGCGACGAGACACCGCCGGATCGCGTGCGCACGGGGGCCGGGGCGATCCTGCGTGCGACCGATCAGCTGCATTCGCTGGTGCAAGATCTGCTGGACATGAGCTCGATCGAGGGAAACGGGATCCACGTCGATCCGCATCCGCTCGCGCTGGCCGACATCGCTCTGGCCGCGGCCCAAATGGCCGAGCTTGGCGCTCGCGAGAAAGGTCTGGTGGTGCGCACCGACGTGCCGGACACGCTGCCGGAGGTGCGTGCTGACCGCGGCCGGATCGCGCAGGTATTGAACAACCTGCTCAGCAACGCCATCAAGTTCACGCCGGCGGGCGGCGAGATCGAGGTCGGCGCGCGGTCAGGCGGCGATCTGGTGCACGTGTGGGTGAAGGACAGCGGGGTCGGCATCCCGCGCGACGAACAGACGCTGCTGTTCACGCGGTTCTTCCACTCCAGCACCACGCCGGTCTCCGGCCGCGGCTTGGGACTCGGCTTGTACATCGTGCGCTCGATCGTCGAGGCGCACCTCGGGATGATCTGGGTCGATAGCGAGGAGGGACGCGGCACGACGGTCAGCTTCACGCTGCCGCTCTCGGAGCCCCTGTCGACCGCGGTCAGTTAGTTCAAGCGGACGCGTTCGCGCGAGGCGGCCTCGAGCTGCTCGCGCACGGCGACCGCGTCGTCGGCGTCGGGGCGCGAGGCCAGATAGCGCTCGAGGTCCTGCGCGGCCAGCCGGTACGCCTGCAGGCCGAGAAGCAGGAGACCGCGGTCGCGGATCTCGTCGATCGCGTCAGGTGTCAGCAGCAGGATGCGTTCGACGGCCGCGAGCGCGCGCGTCAGATCCCCGCGGTCGGTGTACACGGTCTTCAAGTTGGCGTTCAGGCGGACCAGGATCTGCCGCTTCGACACGGCCTCGAGATGCTCCGGGCGTAAGACCGCGGCCGCTCCGAACATGGAATGCAACCGCGCTCTAAGCTGGGCGACGCTGACGGTCCGGGCGCCCTCGAACGGATCGACGAAGTGCTCGACGCCCGGTCCGGCGTACTTCACCACGAAGTGACCGGGGAAGCCGACGCCGGCGACCGGCAGGCCGCAGCGCCAACCGATCTCGAGATACACGATCGACAGCGTGATGGGGATGCCGAGCCGGCGGTCGAGTACCTGATCCAGGAGGGAGTTCGCCGGATCGAAGTAGTCGAGCTGGTTGCCGCGAAAGCCCTCGCGCGCGAACAGTTCTCGCATTCGGGTGATGGCGTCGGTCGGCGCGGGGAAGGCCGCGACCTCCGGGGCGACGATCGCCGCGAGCTGATCCAGCCGCGCTAGGTACGCCTCGATGTCCAGCGAGAGTCGCTCCTCCATCGCGATGTCCAGTGCGGCGCGGGCCAGATCGATGTCGTTGGCGGAATCGGCCACATCCGCCCTGAACCGGCGCCGCCCCTCCGCGCTCTCCACCCGAGCACTGTATCGATGACTCGCTCTGCAAGCGCTGCACCGCGAGACGGGACCACCCGTCCGGGCTAGGCCGAGCGTGCCGCTTCGCGCCGCGCACGGTACCGGCTAGCTTGCTCGCACATGGAGCGCAACGCGCGTCCCCACGTCGTCGTCGTCATGCCGGCGTATAACGCGGCGAAGACGGTGGAGCGGACATACCGCGATATTCCACGCGACGTGGTCGAGCGCGTGATCCTCGTCGACGACGTCTCCTCCGACGACACCGTCGACATTGCCCGGCGTCTCGGCATCGACGTCGTGCTGCACGCGCGCAACCGCGGCTACGGGGCAAATCAGAAGACCTGCTACGCGCGCGCTTTAGCCGACCGTCCCGACGTCGTCGTGATGGTCCATCCGGATTACCAGTACGATCCGACGTGCATCCCGGCCGTGATCGCTCCGATCCTCGCCGGCGACGCGGACATCGTCCTCGGCTCGCGGCTGCTTGGTGATCCGCTCGCCGGCGGCATGCCGTTCTGGAAGTACGTCTCGAACCGGTTCCTCACGATCGTCGAGAACATCGTCTTCGGTCAGCGTCTCTCCGAATATCACACCGGCTTTCGCGCCTACTCGGCGGGGCTGCTGCGCACGCTGGCGTGGCACCGCAACAGCGACGGCTTCATCTTCGACCAGGAGCTGATCGCGCAGAGCGTCGCCGCGGGCATGCGCATCAGCGAGGTCGCGGTGCCGACGCGCTATTTCGCCGAAGCCTCGTCGGTGAACTTCAAGACCTCGGTGCGCTATGGGCTGGACACGCTCGGCGTCGTTCTCCGCTACAAGCTGCACGGCTGGGGATTGCGCCGCGACGAGCGGCTCGTTCCGGTCGCCGTGATCGAGCGGCGGTCGTAGCGGCCTACGCCTGCCCGACGGGGACCGGCCGCGCACTGCGTCTTGGCGCCGCGCGCACCAGCAGATCGACGACGACCAGCAGGATCGCGATCGCCGGCGCCGGAAGCTCGACCTCGATCCCGGGATCGCGCAGACCGCTCCACGACAGCCACCCCAGCGCCGTACTTGTGGCGACGAGACCGAGGATGAGGATCACGCGCCGGAAACCCGAGACGTCCTCGATCATCGCGATGTACGTCGCGACGGCGACCAGCAGGACGGCCTGGTCCAGCGGCCCACCGTAGGGCGAGAGGAACAGCGATAACGCCAGCGCCACCGAGGCCGCGACCAGGATCGGCGGCCGCCGCGCGTACCACCACAGCACCAGCGCGAGAACCAGCGCCGCGGCGATGGCCCAGCCGGCCCAGCGGTCTTCGACCGGCACATACCCCCAGAGGTTGGTCCTGCCGTACTCGCCCTGGACGCGGGTGATCTGTCCGAGCCACTCCGTGACCCAGCCGGGCCGCATCGCCCACGAGATCGCCGCGAGCGTTCCCACCGTGAATATTCCGCCCAGCACGAGTCGCACGCGCTCGCGCATCGGCAGGAACAGCACCAGCGCCGGAACGAACACCACGAGCAGCTGCGGCTTGAGGATCCCGAGACCAAGGATCAGCCCGGCGCTGAAGGCGCGTCCGCGCAGGACCAGCGCCATCGCGCCGCCGATGATCGCCGGCATGAAGCGGGTGAGGTTGCCGTCACCGGCCACCGCATACGCCGGGTCCATCAGCACCGCGAGCACCAGGAGCAGGAACACATCGCGTCGCGGATGCGACACGAAGATGCGGCGCCCCAGCGCGATGAGCGCGACCAGCACGGACGTCGTCTGGCTCACGAACCACAGCGGCGCGGCGATGGCGACCGGCAGCAGCGCAAAGGGCAGCGTCGCGACCGGAGTCGTCAGCGGATACAGGAAACCGAAACCGATCGCGATCTCGCCCCCGGCGCTTCCGATCGCATCGTGCATCGCGCGCCAGGTCGTCGCGTCATAGGGATCCCACCCTTCGAGCAGAGCCCGCGACGCGAGCCAGTACTGGATGTAGTCGCCGTGCAGGAAGCGCGACGCCGGCCAGCCATCGGCGGCCAGCAACAGGACCGCCAGACCCAACGCCACCAGCGCGAGCAGCGCGAAGAGCAGCCGCCTCACAGGCCGAATTGTCAGGAACCCCCGCCGGCCACGCCTCCCTCAAATGGATGGGAGTGCGCAAGACCGGACCGGTGCGCGAAAAGGCCTGAAATCAGGCCGTTTCCTCGAGCGGCCGTAACGTCGCGAGCTGGCGCCGCAGCGTGTCCCCGCGCGCGAGGCCGTAATTCACGGCGTGCGCCTTGCCGCCGCCGTCGAGCACCACCGTCGTCGGAACGGTAAGGACGCCGAAGCGCGCGGACAGCGGGCTCGGTGCGTGGTCGGCGCGGATCGCGATCTCCGGATGCGCGCTCAGCAGCGCGTCGAGCTCGCGCTCCTGCACCACGCAATCGGAACATCGATCGCCGTGGAAGTACAGGATCGTCGGCCGGCCGGTCGCGAGCTCCGGATCCGAAGGCGTCGCCAGCACGCGCGCGCGTCGTGTCGACGCCAGCCGCCGCGCGCCGAACGAGAGGGCCGCGACGAGCGTGAGAAACACGATCGCGACGACGACGCGCGCCGCGAAATCGAGCAGGTCCACGCTATGCACGGCGGATGACGCCGGAGCGCGCCAGCAGGAAGAACAACTGGCACCCGACGCAGAAATCGAAGGCGAAGTTCACGAAGGCGAGCGCCACCACGAGTGCCGCGAGTGCCCAGCCGGCGATGTCGGCTGAGAGCGCCAGAGCGATCACCGCCGCCACTAGGAAGGAACCGCCGAGTCCTTGTGCGAAGCGATGCGGCACCGGGTCGTCGATGACCACACGAGGCTTGACCCAGCCTGCCGGCTTCAGCACCCGTAGGTAGATCTGCTGGAACAGCGCCAGACGCGGATCGACGGTGCCGGCAAGCATCACCGCCGCGACGAAGGCGACGATGACCGGCTGCCGCAGCACGAACGCCAGGAAAGTAAGGGCGATGATCGCGGCCTGATTGGTCTTGAGGACACTCCGGTCGAAGCGGACGAGTTGTGCCATCGCGGTCTCCAGCGACCTCCCCTTGGATGTCGCTCGCATCTTAAAGCCGAGTATGGCGGTCGGAAATAGGCTAGAGCCCCGGAGTCTCCACGCCGGGAGAATCACCGGCGGCGACGGCCGCGGCGGGTTGCCTGCGCCGGCCGCGGCCACCGCGCGAGCCGCGCCGTGTCGGCCGCTTCGCCTTATCCGCGGTCGCGGCCCGCGTCGTCGTCTGAGGTACAGCCTCACTCTCACCGATGACGCGCTTGACCAGGTCGTGGTCACGAATGAGGACGTACCCCACGCGACGCTTGGTGCCGCGCTCCTCGATGCGCACCGCGCCGGCATCGACTAGCGATCTGACGATCGTGTCGAGCTCGTCGCCCTCGGCACGGGCCAGCAGCTCGGGCACCAGCGAGGCGTTCGTCCAGTCCCGCTCCTCGGGACGGTCCGCCACGACCTGCGCAAAGTGGAGCAACAGGATCACCGACGCGCCGGTCCGGCGCGAGTACTCGACCAGCGGATGACCGGGCTGCAGCCAGCACATCGCGATCTGGCGGCCTTCGCGGCCGACCTGCTCGGTGACCACGGCGCCACGCTCTTCGGCGATCGAGAACAGCGTCTCGAGCAGCGTGCGCCGCTGTCCGCGACCCTGGACCACGCCGGGTTGGTCGGCGCGCGACAGCGGATCGAGAACGGCTTCGACGACCGGGATGCGCCGCTGCTCCTTGCCCAGGACCGTGTCCACGCGTCGCAGCAGACGCACCAGCTGGAAGACGGTCTCCGCCACCAGCGGCGAGCCGTAATTCAGCAACAGCTGTTGCTTGCCCTTGGAACGCGCGCGGCCGACGATGCGTGACAGCAGGTGACCCTGCGAAATTCCGGCATCGATGAGCTCCTCGAGGACGCGACGTCCCTCGCGGTCGCTGGCCGGCACGACGCTGGAGACGAAGTCGTCACGAGACATGCTCTGGCCGTCGCCGGTCGCGACCACCTGGTCGAGCAGCAGCACCGCGAGGCGGCGCTGCTCGGTGTCCTCCGTGGGCGCGCGCGCCGGAAGCATCGGCGTCACCGCTACCGGCGCCGGCCGGTCGGCGACGCGGCGAACGACGCGACCGCGCCCGCCACGCAGCGCGGTCCGTGGCCGCGGCTCGTCAGGCAGCGGGAGGCGCTGCTCCGGCGGACGGAGACGGATCTCCGGCAGGATCTCTTCGAGCAGGAAGACGTCGTCGCGGAGATACGGCGACTCTCGCAGCTCGTTCGCCAGCGCCTTATCGCCGGCGATGAGGTAGACGCGCTTGTCCTCGTCTTTCAACGCCTTGCACAGCGCGTTGAGGTCGCGGTCGCCGGACACGATGAACCAGGTGTCGAGATCGGGTCGCTCCTTGTACAGCATGCGCAGCGCGCGAACGATGAGCACGGAATCGGCGCGGCCTTTGAGCAGGCGTCCGGACATCCGTTGCGCTACCGCGATGGGCTCGATGCCGGTGAACTCGAGCGCCATGAGCAGCGTCTCATCCTGCGCGGCGACTTCCTGGCCGAAGATGGCTTGCTTGATGCGGACGGAGCCGAACTCCGCCGCCTTGCTCAGGATGGCCTGAAGGACTTTTAGTGACGAGGGAAGCGCGCCTTCGGAATGTTGTCGCAGGGTGTAATAGACGTTCTCCCAGTCGATGAAGAGGGCGACGTCGGCCACTCGTGCTCCTTGTTCAGTTGTTCGGTTCGCGAAGGAGCCCTCACGCGCCGCCGATCATCGCCCCAGTTAGACGTCGCGCGCGCCCCTCAATCGGGACGCACACGCCGCCCTCGTCTTTCTCGACCAACGTCGCCGTCGCGAGCGGCTCCACGCGCAGTATGTCAGAAGGCCCCAGTGCGGCGCTCGGGTCGGCGGATCACGGACCGACGGTCAGGGTCACACGCACGTCGACGGGCCGCTGCGCTTGTTGCGCCGGCGCCGAGTCGAAGCCCACGTCCAGGGTGAAGTCGTCGCTGGTGACGGCGCGTCCTTCGTCGTTCTTCTGATCCCACACCACGCTGATCGTCGATTGCGTGCCGGCGGTCACCGTCACCGGCACGACGACGAGAGAACGGACGTGCACGTTGCCACCGCTGATCGAGGCGATCACGACGTCCGCGCGGGTCGGGCCGGATATCGTTCCCGAGCGGCACACGATCTCCAGCATCAGCTGTGCTTGTCCTCCGGCGTGATAGCCGTCGCGCGGCAGTACCGCCGTCACCGTGCCATTCGGGAGCTGCGTCGGGACGCGGATGACGTTCGCGTTCGGCGTCGGGCCGACAGGCCCTCCGGTGCAGGCGAGGGCGGCGAGCGCCGCGATCGGGATCGCGATCGCGCGCTTCAGCGTCGGCGCGCGTGCCGGCAGCTGCGACAGAGCCCGTACAAGTCGAGTGCGGCGTGGTCGACCTGGAACTCATGACGTCGGCCGACCGATGCCAGCATCGGGGCGACGACCTCTTCGGATAGGTCCTCGACCCGCTGGCAGCGGGTACAGACCAGATGGTGGTGGTGCTCCGCGTCGCAGGCGATGTATGCGGACACGTGACCATCACGCTCGAACCGGCTGGCCATGCCGTCCTGCACCTGAGCCTCCAGCGCGCGGTAGACGGTCGCGCGCCCGAGACCCGGATGCGCCGTCTTGATGCGGTCGTACAGCTCCTGCGCGCTCAGGGCGCGTCGCGCCGAGGCAAGCGCCTCGGCCACGACGACGCGCTGCTGCGTGAGGCGCCGGCCGCCGGAGGCGATACGCGTCGAGATCGACGGAGCGTGTGCCACGGGCAACAAGGATAGTCCGGCCTCGGGCCACAGGCCACAATCATTTTGACACTGAGTCTCATCTGCGATAGCTTGAGACCCAATCTCATAACCCAGAACGGAGGGCGGTGGCGGCAATGGGACGGGTGCGCGGGATAGCGGTGGTCTGGGGGATGGTCGTCGCGATCGTCGGCCTGGTGGCATGCACGTCGCCCGGCGCGTCTGTCTCACCAGGCGCGACATCCACGGCGCCGATCGCCGTTCTGGGCACCGAGAACTTCTACGCCGACCTGCTGACGCAGATCGGTGGTTCGTCTGTGCGTGCGTCCAGTCTCTTGAAGGATCCGAACGTCGATCCGCACAGCTACGAGGCCAGTCCACAGGCCGCAACGCTCGTCGCCGACGCGAGGCTGGTGATCCTCAACGGGATCGGATACGACGATTTCATGCGGAAGCTGCTCGACGCCTCGCCGAAGGCGGATCGCGTCGTGATCGAGGTGCAGCAGGTCCTCGGTGTCGCTGACGACGTCAACCCGCACGTGTGGTACGACCCGAAGGCCATGCCGAAGGTGGCCGAGGCTGCGAGCGCGGCGCTATCGAAGCTGGACCCGGCGAACGCGAGCGCTTACGCCAAGCAGAAAGACGCGTATGTTTTGGCCCTTCAGCCGCTCAACGAGAAGATCGCGCAGATCAAGACCAAGTACTCCGGCGCTCCGATCGCCTTCACCGAGGACGTGGCTGGATATCTCACGAACGCGATGGGGCTCGAGGTCAAGACGCCGGGAAGTTTCATGAAGGCGATCGAGCAGGGGACCGATCCGGCTCCGGCCGACGTCGCCGCCGAGCGCGATCTCATCACCGGGAAGAAGGTGAAGGTCCTGATGTACAACAGCCAGGTCACCTCACCGATCACGCAGCAGATCCACGACCTCGCCGAGAAGAACGGCGTACCGATCGTCGGTGTCGCCGAGACCATCCCGCCCGAGTTCCATACTTTCCAGGAATGGCAGCTCGCGCAGATGGACCAGCTCGAGAAGGCGCTCGCGGGAGGCCGATGACCGAGCCGGCGGTCCGCTTCGAGGGAGCGACTCTCGAATACAACGGCCGCCAGGTGTGGCGAGACCTGTCGATAGCGTTCGAGCGTGGCAGCTTCGTCGCGATCCTCGGACCGAACGGCTCGGGCAAGACGTCGCTGCTGCGTATCGTGCTCGGCCTCGCGTCTCTGAGCGCCGGCCGCGTCGAAGTCCTCGGCGCGCCGCCGCGGCGCGGCAACCCTGATATCGGCTACGTCCCGCAGCATCAGACCTTCGACGCTGACCTGCCGCTGCGAGGCCGCGACCTCGTACGTCTCGGCGTCGATGGCCATCGCTGGGGGATCGGGCTGCCTGACTCGGCCGCGGACCGGCGCGTCGCTGCCGCGATCGCGTCGGTCGACGCGAGCGCGTACGCCGACGCCGCGCTCGGACGGCTCTCCGGCGGCGAGCAGCAGCGGCTGCGCATCGCGCAAGCGCTCGTCGGCGACCCACAGCTGCTGCTCTGTGACGAACCGCTGGCGAACCTCGATCTGCGCCATCAGCAGGGGATCGCCGACCTCATCGGCGGTTGGCGACGCGGGCCCGGTCGCACGGTCCTGTTCGTGACCCACGACGTGAACCCGGTGCTGCATCTCGTCGATCGCGTGCTGTTCGTGGTCAATGGACGATGGGCGGCGGGGACGCCGGACGAGGTCCTCACCCCAGAGCGGATGTCGCAGCTCTACGGCTCGCACGTCGACGTGCTGCGGGTCCACGGGCGCATCCTCGTCGTCGGTGAGGCCACCGGATCGGGCTTCAACGTCGACGAGCCACACCACATTCCGGATCCGGGCCTCTCGCATCCGGCGCCGCCGCGATGATCGATCAGCTCGCGCGCCTGCTGACGTACGAGTTCGTGCAGAACGCGATCGCCGCCGGGATCGTCATCGCCATCGTCTCCGGCGTGGTCAGCAGGTTCGTCGTCGCGCGGGACATGTCCTTCGCGGTCCATGCGCTGTCCGAGCTCGGCTTCACCGGCGCGGCCGGCTTCATCCTCATCGGTCTGCCGCCCGTGCTCGGCCTTCTCGCCGGCAGCATGATCACCGCGGTCTTCATCGGCACCCTCGGCGTGCGCGTGCGCGGCCGCGATGCCGTGATCGGCGTGGTCATGGCGTTCGGCCTCGGTCTCGGCGTGCTGTTCATCACGCTGTATCCGCGCTACGCGACCGAAGCCTTCGCGCTGCTGTTCGGCACCATCACCGGCGTGAGCCGCGGCGACGTCCTCACGCTCGTCGCCATCGGTGCTGCAGCTCTGGCCGCCCTCGCGGTCGTCTATCGACCGCTGCTGTTCGCGACCATCGATCCCGACGTGGCCGAGGCGCGTGGTGTACCGGTTCCAGCACTGGCCGTCATTTTTCTGCTGATCCTCGCCGCGGCCGTGGCCGAGGCGGTACAGGTGGTCGGCGTCCTGCTGATCCTGACGCTTCTGATCACTCCCGGGGCCGCGGCGGAGCGACTCACCGTCCGGCCTGGGCTCGCGACCGTGTACAGCGTCGCGATCGCGCTCGGGTGCACCCTCGGAGGGATCCTCGCGGCCCTCGTGACAAACGCGCCAGTGAGCGTGTTCGTCACGACGCTGAGCTTCGGGACGTATCTTGCCGCGCGTTTCGTCATCGGACCGCGTATCCGCGAAGGGCAGCGCGCCATCGGTCGCGCCGCGCGCGACAGCGATGCCGCGGCGGAGCTCGCCAACTCCGGCTGACCGCTCTCGCCGCCCATTCGAGCGCTCGGTGCCGGGGTGTACCGTTCCAAAGCGAAGAGTTCACGTGCTGCGACGTCTGGGCGACACCGTTTTCGAGCTTTCGCTCCGCGTGCTGTGGCCGGGACCGGCGTGGCCGCAGCGGTATGCACTCGCGATCGTGCTCACCATCGCCGTAGGTGCGTTGAAGCTCGCCGTCCCGCCGTTCGGCGAGCGAGGCCCGGACCTGTTCCTGACAATCCCGGTCGCCGTCAGCGCCGTCGTTGCCGGCTTCGGTCCGGCACTTCTCGCGGTGCTGGGCGCGACGGCCGTGGCCGCCTACTTCACGCCGCCGGCGTTCGAGCTCCGGCTCATCTCGCGCCTCGACGCCCTTGACCTCTTCGCGTTCTTTGTCGAGGGACTGGTCATCGCGGTCCTCGGCGCCGGTCTGCGCGGCGCGCTGCTGAGAGCGCTCAGTAGCCTGCGGCGGCAGCAGGAGCTGGAGCGCGAGCGGACAGCGCTGTTCGCTACGGTCCAGCACGAGCTGCGCAACCCGCTGGCCGCGCTCTCCGGTCAACTCGAGCTCGCCTCGCGATACGCCGCGAGAGACGAACCTCGCGAACGGGTCTCCGACGCGCTCGCCTCGGCCCGCGTTCAGGTCTCGCGGTTGCTGCGCCTCACCGAAGATCTGCTCTTGATCGCGACCACGCCGGACACGTCGTTCCGCATCGACGCGGAACGCGTCGACCTGCGCGCCGCGGTGGAGGCGGCGGCGCAGCGGGCCCGGGTCGCGGCTGCGACGCACGCCCTCCGGTGCGTGTTGCCGGACGATGCCATCGAGGTCGCTGCGGATCCGGCGCGCCTGGACCAGATCCTGGACAACCTCATCAGGAACGCGATGCGGTTCAGTCCGGCGGGCACCACGGTCGAGATCACGACGGCGCGATCGCAGATGCGACCCGTCGGCGTCGCGCGCGTGCGCGATGAAGGCCCGGGCGTCCAGCCTGGCGAGCGCGATCGCATCTTCGAACGGTTCGTGCGGGGCGCGGCGTCGCACGGCGTCAGTGGCTCCGGCATCGGGCTGTACGTCAGTCGCGAGCTCGCGACGCGGATGGGCGGCCGGCTGGTGCTTGAAGACACGTCGACGATTGGGACGGTCTTCGCGCTGGAGCTGCCGCTCGCCGCCGCCGACGAGCGCAACCGGCACGAAGCGACCGTGGTCGCTTAGGCGCGGTCCGTTCAGTTCGGTCGAAACCGTGGCCGCGGCGCGCACGGATCGCGAGCCGGATCGCCGATGACCGCATCAGGATCGAGGATCGCGCGACGACCGCCGCGCTTGGCGACGACGACGCTCGCGCACCATGCCCCGGTCGCGGTCGTCAGGCGGTAGACCCCGGACGGCGCCGCGTCGCCGAGCCAGCCGAACCATGAGCCCTCGGGGGAGACCGTCACGACCTGATGCGAGGTGTAGAAGCGGCCGTCGATCGATAGCGTCACCTCGCTTTCGGGGGCGAAGCCGTAGAGCACGAAGCTGGTTCCCGGACCCTCAGGGGTGCCGCCGACCGTTTCGATCCCGGGCCCGTCCGCTCCTTCTTGCAATCGCGCCGGCAGGGCGGACACAAACTCCGCGAAGTCCTTGCCGCTCAGGGCGCGATACGCCCGGGCGACGTTCTCGCCGCCGCGCAGCCGCTGGTACAGCGTCGCTATCGGCCGCTCTCCGCCGACGTCGTCGCGCAGAAGCTCTGTGACGCGGGCGGCCTCCTGATATTTGTAATAACCCTGCCAGCTGGTGATCGCGTTCCACGATTGCTGCGTCACGAGCACGGTCAGCGGCATGAACGTGCCCGTGGTCACGAGCGAGGCCGCCTCGTAGCGCATCCGAAGCGCGCGCCACGCGGCTCCGGGCGCGGCGGCCTCGGCGAAATGCGCCTGACCTTCGTTCAGCCACGCCGGCACGAGATCGCAACGCGGCGCGCAGGCGCTCAAGGTGATGAGATGCGTCAGCTCGTGCCGTATCGCGGTGATCGGACGCCGGTCGCGGATGGCGTCCCAATCGACGGCGATCCCGCCCGTGGCAGGCTCGAAGAACGCGACCGAGTTGTCGGCGACCCAGCGCGCCGTCACGTCGGGATAGCCGAAAAGAACATGAAGCGCGGCCGCGTACCGGGCGGTGGTGGCGACGACGTGGATGACCGGTCGCGACGGGAAGTCGAGGCCGAACTCGGCCTGCACCGCGGCGGCGTCGTCCACGACCTGCGCCCGCAGCGCTGCCGCGTCACCGGGCTCGATCTGGGCGTCGATCAGGACGTCGACGACGTTGGCACACAGCCGCTCGAAGGTGATGCCCGCGAGGATCCGTGCGCCGGAGGTGCAGTCGGCAGCATGTGCGATGGGCGCGGGGGCAAGCGTGAGAATCAGGCTGAGGGCGAGCACCGGCCAGCTAAAGCGGGTCACACCAGCATTAACGCCCTCCCGTTAGGGCCCTCCCGTTAGGGCCGCGAGCTCGTGCAGGTATCGCACGATCTGCCAACGCTGCGTTTCGGTGAGTTTGTCCTTCCAGGACGGCATCTGCGTGCCCTGCACGCCCTCGGCGATCCAATAGAAGAGGAAGCCGTCCGGGTGCTGCGGAACGTGCAGCTGGAGGTTCACCGGCCGCGGGTTGAGGGTCAGCGCCGCCGGGCCGTCGCCGCGACCCTGGGCGCCGTGGCACACGACGCAGTTCTGCTGGTACAGGATTCTGCCGGCCTGGATGTTCTCCGGTGTGTCCGGCACCGGATTCGTGACGAATTGCGCCTCGAAGGGCACGAACGGTGTCGGCAGTGTGGGCGCGATGGTGAACGCGGCAAGCACAGCCACACCGCAGATGGTGCCGGCGATCCCGGTCCCCGCGAGAAGGCGCGTCGCGAACGCGCGCCGGCCGCGCCGGCGCATCTGGATCCCGGTCACCAGCAGCACCACCGCGACGATGCCGACTTCGAGCGCGAAGGTCAGCACCGAGTCGCGCGGCCACGGCAGGCTGAGGTTCACTTGGGCTTCTTCTCCGCGCGCTTGGCCCACCACCACAGCACCCCAAGGATCACCAGCGGCAGCGCGAACTCGATGAACGCGTCGAGCGGACCCTGGATGATGTGCGCTTCGATCGGCGTGAAGTTCATGGAGCGATGGTTACATCGTACGTGCCTCTCGATTCGACCTGTCCGCTCTTGACCACCAGGTCGATCTTCTTGTCGCCCGCCGATAGAGCGGGCAGATCGATGCGATAGCGCAGACCCTGCTCGGCGACGGCGTCATATGACTTGCCTTCGACCTCCCCGCGGAGCTGCGCGCCCTGCAGCGGGTTCCCGGTCTGATCGGTGACGATGGCGAAGATCGTCAGCGGCTGTCCCGCGACCGGCAGCGGCGGGTCGGTGTACACGATGAGGTTGAGCTGGCCGGCCGGCACCACCTTGGTTTGTAGCCCGCCCGCCCCGCCCAACACTGGGACCGTGAAGAGCGCGCGCGCGTCCTCCAGCCCGGTGCGACGCACGATCACGAGCGCGTTCCAGTGGCCGTACATGCTCGAGGGGCTGCCGGTGGCGACGAAGTCCCCCGCGCCTTTCGCTGCCGCGGTCAGCTCTTGCTCGCCCATGTCGTGCTCCTGCAAGGTGAAGCGGATGGTGACGCGCTCCACGTTCGCCGGCGGTTGGAGGCCGTCCTGCAGTCGCACGTCGTACTTGTTCAATCCCGGGTTCGGCGACTGCATCAGCAGCTCGACGCGCAACCCGTTGACGTGCTGCACGCCGACGAACGCGGCGCCGGTGGCGTAGTTCGGCGGCGACAGCGCCGTGAGGATCGAGGCCGCGACGAGGATCGCGGCGACGATCGCGACCTCCCCGCGCACGCCGCGGGACAGCAGGCGTTTCATTCGCATGCCGTCGACATTGGCGCGAAGGCGCGGTCCGTAGCGCAGCAGGTTCAGTGACGCGAGGCCGACCGCGCAGGCCAGCAGTGCGATCTTCGCCAGCAGCGCCAGTCCATATGGCGTCTCGATGAGATCGCGCACGTCGAGCAACCGTCGCAGTGACTGCAGCGTACCGGTAGCGACGATGACCACGACTGCCGCGATGCCCAGTGTGGAGAAGCGGGAGACCAGCGCGCCGAGATCGCGGGTCTCCACCGGACGGGCCGTGCCGCGCCGCGGCAGCGCGACGAAGCTCAGCATCACCAGCCCGCCGACCCATGCGCCGACCGCCAGCACGTGGACGTAATCGAGCGCGATGCCGACCGGGTCGTCGAGGCCGGCGGCATGGCTCTGCAGCGTCAATGTCGCGGCGGCCAGCGCGCCTAGCGCGAGCAGGGCGTTCGGCCACGGCGCGAATGCGGCCACCGCGGCGACGACGCCTCGACTGGTGATGACCACGCCCAGCCGCGAGGCGACGAGCCCCAGTCCGCCGGTCTGCTGCAGCAGGATCGCGCAGCCCGCGACGACAGCGACTGCCGCGATGCGGGTGAGCACCTCCGCGCCACGACGATCCTCGTCTCGTCTGGCGATGAATCGGCCGAAGAACGGCACGCCCAGGAGCAGCGCCACGCCGGCATAAGAAAGGATGCGGGCCACGATCTCCACCGGATTCGGCGGCGGCGAGACCGGGATGTCAGGTGGGGGCGGCGGCAGCGGCCCGCTGCCGATGACGAACGCGAACGAGCCGCGCGTCTCGTGGCCGTCGACCGCCGAGACCGCTTTCCACGCCACGGTGTATCCGCCGTCACCGAGCGCAGTGAGGCCGACCTTGAGCGTCGTCGAATCGACCGCTGTGAGCGCGCCGTTGTCGACGCGCTTGCCGCCCACGTCGAGCACGTCGATCTCCGACAGCTTTGGCTCCGGGCTCTCGCTGAAGGTCACACGCACTTCCGTCGGCGCCCGTTGGAGCCTGGCGTCGGAATCCGGAACGCTCTTGACATAGTTCGCGTGGGCTAGCGCGCTCGTGCCGCCCACCATCACGGCGAGCAGCACGAGCAACGCGACCCGAGCCGCTAAGCGCGTCGCCGCCATACCGAGAGTCCGAGTGCGCCCAGGCCGAGAACGATCGCCGCGAACGCGAGAACGCGAGCCTGGTCGACCGCGGACTGTAGGGTCGCAAGGCGAGAGGACAGGTCGGCGCCGGCGGGAACGGCATCGGGATACTGCAGCGTCGACACGCTGTCGACATCGTCAAAGCGGTTCGGACCGGACTCGAAGCGCTCGTCGACGTTCTGCGTACCGACCTTACCGAAAAGGTGGAACGTGTAGGAACCGGCCTTGGTCGGGATGAGATCCGCGGCGTAGTGGCCGGGGTCGTTCTCGATGGTACGAAAGCTCACTGCCAGCGGTGTCGTCAGCCCGCCATAGAAGACCTCGGCTTTGAGGGTCTGCTCCACGCCCTCGACCGGCTTGTCACCCGACGTCTCGGTGACGGTGAGATCGATAGCGTTCAGCTGACCCGAGAGGGGAGGCTCGTCCAACCAGCCCACGACGAATGTGTACTGACCAACGTCACGCCGCTCGTGGCCGAGCGCGGACGTCGCCAGCAGCGGCAACGCCAGGATGGCAAGGATGAACGCGACGACGAGTCGTCGCATGACATGGACCTCCTTCTCTTGATACGAGCGTCAGGAAGAGAAGGACGTGCGCGGCGGCGCGCAGGGGGCGTCCGGCGCGAGTTGCGCCGGCAGCAGCACCGCGACGATGGCCGCGACCCCGAGGCGGTCCGGCCGCCAGATGCGCGCCAGCCTGAAGGCGAAGAGCGCGAGCACGACCGAACCGACGGCTGCGGCGGTCGGTGCTGGCTGGAACGTCGTCCCGCTCGGCGACGACAGCGCCTGCTCCTGCTGTTGCTGGAGCAGGTACCGCACGTGTTCGAGAAGGCTGGCGTGAACGGCCGACGGCGGATGGTCGAGGCCTTCATGGCTCCAGCCGGCGCCGTGCTCGTGCGCCGCGATCTGCGTTCCCGCCGCAAGCAGCGCCACCGCGGCGATGAGGATCACGCGGAGGAGCGCGCCCATCACTTCACAGTATCGGAGCCTTACGGCGGCACGCCGCACACGTGCCGGCGATGGCGAAGTGCGCCATGTCGGGTTCAAAACCGAATCGCTCCCGGATCTTGCGCGCCGCCGGCTCCAGAAGCGCGACCTCGAGCTCCAGTTCGTCGCCACAGCTGCGACAGACGAGGTGCTGATGCCGCTGCTCGGAGGCGAGGTGCCAGCGCGTGACCCCGTCGTCGAAGTGGGTGTGTGTCACCAGGCCCTCGCGTTCGAGGAGCTCGAGCGTCCGGTAGACCGTCGAGGCGTCCACGCCAGGGAAACGTTCGCCGACGCGTCGCGCGACGTCCTCCGCAGTGGTGTGGTGTCTGGCGCGTTCGAGCGTCTCGAGGATGATGCGGCGCTGCGGCGTCAAGCGATGCCCCCGCGCGCGGAGCAAATTCACGAGCTGCTGCGACGGCATCGTGCGAGTGTCTCGCAGTCGCGAGTCATTCGCAACAACTTGCTCCTGCAATGAGTTGCAGGAGCGATGACTCGCGTGAAAAATTGAGGTGATGCTTCCGCTCCTGCTGACGACGTTCTTGCTCGGTCTGCGCCACGGTATCGACTGGGACCACATCGCGGCGATCACCGACATCACCAGCACGACAGTCGCGGACACACCGCGGCACGATTTCGACGCAGTCGTATTCCGGGTCGGCGCAGGCGGCGAGGCTACGGCGCGGCCGGCGCAGATCGCGCTCTTCTCGATCGAGCAGCGCAGACGGCTGTTACTGGCGACGCTGTACGCGCTCGGGCACGCGACGATGGTCGCGGTGCTCGGCACCGCCGCGCTGGTGGCGGGGGCACTCTTGCCCGATTGGATCGATCCCATCCTGACGAGGGTCGTCGGCTTCACCTTGATCGTGCTTGGCCTGTGGGTCTTCTATTCGGTCATCCAATTTCTTCGTGGCAAAGAAGAGTTCCAGCTGCGATCGCGATGGATGCTCGTGTTCGCCGGCGTGGCCTACCTGTGGCATCGGGTGCATGCCGCGATCGAAGGCCGAGCGCATCAACACGTGCACCGCATCGGGCAGTACGGGCCGGCGAGCGCATACGCCGTCGGACTGATCCACGGCATCGGCGCGGAGACCGGCTCGCAGGTCCTGCTGATCGCCGCAGTCGGAGGCAGCGTCGATCGCGCCGTCGGCGTCGTCCTGATGCTGTCCTTCATCGTCGGATTGCTTGCCAGCAATAGCATCATCGCCGTGCTGACCGCCACAGGATTCGTCAGCGCGCAGAGCCGCCGCGGCATCTATCTCGGCATCGGCGTCCTCGCCGGCGTTTTTAGCCTCGTCGTCGGCACCTATTTCTTCCTCGACCTCGCCGACGAGCTCCCGGATCTGCAGCGCGTTTTCGGCGCGATCGGTGCGTAGCCGCGGGGGATAATGGATCCGTGGCTCCCACTATCAGCTCCGATCTGCTCATCGCTGACGTCGTCAAGAAGTACCCGGGCAGCGAACGCATCTTCACCAAGCACGGTGTCGGCTGCGCCGGCTGCAACATCTCCAAGGTCGAGACCATCGCCCAGGGCGCGGCCGGGCACGGCAAGGCCGTCGGCATGAGCCTGGACGCCTTGCTCGATGACCTGAACGCCTTCGCCGACACAGGCAAGCTCCCTCCTGGCACACCCGAGCAGCCGAAGGGCACGAACACCATGACAGCGCAGGCGGGCATCAAGAACGTCATCGCGGTGATGTCGGGCAAGGGCGGTGTCGGGAAGTCGCTTGTGGCCGGGCTCCTCGCGGTCGGATTGCGACGCCACGGTTTCCGCGTCGGCATCCTCGACGGCGATATCACCGGCCCGTCGATCCCGCGCATGTTCGGCGTGCGCGGCAAGCCGGGCGTGCACGGTCAGAAGCTGTTGCCCTCGATGACGCAGACGGGCATCGGCATCATCTCCATGAACCTCCTGCTGCCATCCGAGGAAGAGGCCGTGATCTGGCGCGGCCCGATGGTCTCGGGTGCGATCCGTCAGTTCTTCACCGACGTCGAGTGGGGTGACCTTGATTACCTGATCGTGGATCTGCCGCCGGGTACGTCCGATGCGCCGCTCACGGTGATGCAGGCGCTTCCGGTCACGGGCACGATCCTGGTGACGACGCCGCAGGCGCTCGCGACGATGGTCGTGACGAAGGCGGTGCGATTGGTGAAGCAGCTCGGTGGTGACATCCTCGGCGTCGTCGAGAACATGGCCTACGTCGAGATGCCCGAGTCTCGCGAGCGGATCGAGGTGTTCGGACCGTCACAGGGACTGAAGCTGGTCATCGCCTCCGGCGCGCCGCTGTTGGCGCGGGTGCCGATCGATCCATTGATCGCGCATCTGGCCGACAACGGCAAGATCGAGGAGTACCGTTCGCCGCAGTTCGAAGAGTTGCAGCACAACTTCCTAGCTCTCGCTCCCCTGAAGGAGCCATCCCCGGGATAGGACTCGTAGCGTAGTGTCGCGCGCGATGCAGCGCGCGATGGCGCTTGTCCAAAAGCGGCCCGCGCTCCTCGGAGCGGCGTGGCTTTTCGTCGCCGTCAATATCGCCAACGTGCTGGCATACGGCTACCAGATCGTGATGCTCCGACTGCTGCGCCCGCAGGAGTTCGCGCTGCTGGTCTCGCTGTTCGCGGCGCTGATCATCGAGTCGCAGGGGATCACCCTGCTGCAGAACACTGCGGCGAAGATCGTCGCGCACCGGCGCGCCATAGGTGATGTGTCCGGGGTCAGCGCCTTCGCCTGGTCATGGGGGCTCCGCGTCGCGGTCTCAACTGGTGCGGTCGCTGTGATCGTCGCCTTGACCGCTCCGTTCCTCGGCGCGGTCATGGGATTCCCGCCGGTGACAGTGGTGATGCTGGCGGCGTCGCTGGTGTTCGCCGCGCTCTTCGCCTTCGCTGCCGGAGTGCTCCAGGGTCTGGCGCGTTTCGGCTGGCTCGGGGCGGCGTACATCGCGCAGGCCGGATCGCGCCTGATCCTCGGCGCTGTTCTGGTCCTGGCCGGGTTCGGCGTCGCGGGCGCGTTCGGCGGCGCGACCATCGCGGTCGCGCTCTCCTTCGTCGTGACCCTGGCGGCGCTGCGCGGTCTCGTCCGCCGGCCGCAGGCGGGCGACAGAGCGCCCGATGCGGGCGCTCTCTTCGTCGGCGCCGCCGTTCTCCTCCTGTTCTATGCGCTGCTCGTGAACGTCGACGCGCTGCTGGCTCCGGCGCTCCTGCGACCGGCGGAGGCCGGTGCGTATGCCGCGGCGGTGACCATGGGGAAGATCGCGCTCTTCGCGCCGCTCGGGCTCTCGGTCTTCCTGCTCGAGCACACCGCGTCGGCGCACGCGCTTGGCAGACCGACCCGGCCGACGTTGTATCTCGTTCTCGCCGCCGTCCTCTGCATCTCGGGCGCCGTCGCGCTGGTGTACCTGCTGCTCCCCGAGCTCGCGGCGCGCATCGTCGCCGGCGACGCGTACGCACCGGCCGTCGCCATGATCGTCGGAACGTACGGCGTCGCGGCGCTGTCGAACGCGCTGCTCCAGGTCTGGGCGGTGTACTTCGTCGGCATCGGACAGCTCCGCGTCGCCGTCGCGTTTCTGCTCGCCTTCGTCGCGCTGACGGCGGCCCTGGTCCTGTTCGCGCGCGATCCGCAGACAATGGCGCGCACGGTCTTGGCCGTGACGCTGGCGACGCAGGTTGCGGTCGCGGCCGCATTCCTACGGACCCGAGGATGAGCGCGTCCGGGCCATCCGCGTCCGTCATCGAACGCGCCGGCCTGGTGCTATCGGGCATGGGCGTGCTGTCGCTGTTCACTGTGCGCAGCTACATCGAGAACGTGCCCTCGACCGCGCCGGACATCACCTACGGCGTGGCCGCCTTCCTGGCGCTGACGATCCTGGCCACGCTGCGGCGTGCGCCCTCGTGGGCGCCACTGGTGGCGTTGATCGCGGTCTCGTTCGGCTATCTCTACGCGAACGCGATCCTCGACGGCACCGAGCTCGGAACTGTGTTGCTGGTGGTCACGCTCGTGCTGGGGTATCGGATCGCACCGAAAGAATGGCGCGCCCTCGTGGTCGGGGGCCTCTCGCTGTGGACGCCGGCGCTGACGCTGTACAGCGGCGCGCGGCCGCTTCGCGTCGAGCCACCGGTCGCGGCCGCGGCGGTCGTCGCTCTGGGGCTGTTCGTCTTCGTGCTGTTCCGCTATCGGTCCGAGAACGAGGACCGGCTGCGTCGAGTCGGCCCGGGCCTGGTGGCGATCGCGGTCACGTCCGCCGTTTTCGAACGGCATAACGTCGTCAGCTCGTCGATCCTCGCGCCCGATGACATCGCCGCGATCCTCGCCGTCGCCGTACTCGCGGTCGTCGGGCTTCTGCCACGGATACCGCGCCGTGCCGGATCGCTCGCGGCGGTGCTCGCGCTGTCGGTGTACGCGCTGGTGTGTCTCGCCAATATCCTCGGCAAGAGCTACAACAACGACGCTGTCGTCGCGCCGCACTGGGGCGCGGAGCTGTTGCTGCGGGGCGAAGATCCGTATGTCGCCTTCGACATGCGCGAGGGGTTGCAGCACTTCGGACTGCAGCCGAACATCGCCACGCGCCGCGAGGATGGCTCCCTCCAGACCACGCTGAACTATCCGGCGGGGGCGATCCTCGTCGTCGCGCCCTTCGTCGCCCTCGGGCTGGACGACATCCGCTGGATCTACTTCGCCGAGATGCTGGTGTTCGGCGCCTTGATGACCGTCCGCGCACGCGAGATCTGGCGCCCGTTCGTGGCGTCGCTGTTCGTCGCGGACACGCTCTTGCGGCGCCAGTACGTGCTCGCTGGCATCGACCCGACCTGGTCGCTCGGCGTCGCGTTCGCATGGCTGCTGTCGCGTCGGCGCATCCTGTCGCCGCTGATCCTCGGCCTCGGCTGCGCCACGCGTCAGCTGGCATGGTTCTTCGTCCCGTTCTATCTGCTGGCCGCCTGGCGGGAGTACGGTCGAGATGAGGCCATCCGGCGCGCACCGTTGATCGGCCTCGGGTTCCTCGTGCCAAATCTGCCGTTCATCGCCTGGGACGCGGGCGCCTGGTGGCGCGGCATGATGGGCCCGATCCTGGATCCGCTCGCCGGCTACGGCGTCGGTCTGGTGCATTTCGAGCTCGAGGGCGTGCTGCCCGACCTGCCGCGCGGGCTCTACGCTGTGCTCGCCGTCGCGACGCTCCTATTTCTGCTGACGATGCTGTGGCGCCGCTGGCGCGATCTGCCGAACGGCGCGCTGGCCTTCCCACTGATCCCGCTGTTCTTCGCCTGGCGTTCGCTGTCGAATTACTTCGTGTTCGTGCCGCTCTTCGCCATCCTCCGTGACCCGGAGCTGATGGAAGAGACGCCGGAGGAGATCGTCGTCACCACGCGCGGGGCGATCGAGCTCACGCGTCGAGCCCAGCCGACGTGATCCGCGCGGCCGCGCTCGTCGCGGTCACGGCGGTGTGGGGCTGGACTTTCGTGGTGGTCAAGGACGCGATCGCGGCGTACCCGGTGGTGCCGTTCCTGGCGCTTCGCTTTGGGCTCGCGGCTCTCGTGCTGGCGCCCTTCGCCCGCAGGCTCGATCGCGAGGTGTGGCGCGCCGGCGTCCCGATCGGACTGCTCCTCGCGGCGGGGTATCTCTTTCAGACGCTCGGCCTGGCGCGCACCCGCGCCAGCGACGCCGGTCTGGTCACGGGATCGTTCGTGGTGATCACGCCGCTTCTCGATCGCATCATCTTCGGCACGCGTCCGTCGCGCGGCGCTCTCGCCGGCGTCGCCCTGGCGGCTGTGGGCCTGGTGCTGCTGGTAGCCGGCGCGCCGATCGAGATCGGCAGCGGCGATGTCATCGTCCTGATCGGCGCGGTCGCCTTCGCGGCGCAGATCGTGGCGCTCTCGCGGGTATCGGTGCGGCACGATCCGGTGGCACTGACCACGGTGCAGGTCGTCGTGGCCTTCGTGTCCTTCGTCGCGCTGTGGATCGTGCTGCGCGATCCGCTGCTGCCACCAGCCGCCGACGTGCTCGTGGCGGTGGCGATCACCGGCGTTCTGGCGACGAGCCTCGCCTTCTTCGTGCAGACCTGGGCGCAGCGGCGCCTGGCGGCGACCCCCACGGCCATCGTGCTCGCTACCGAGCCGGCGTGGGCGACGCTGTTCGGCATCGCGCTCGCGGCCGATCCGTTCCCACCGGTCCGCGCGGTCGGAGCGATGCTGCTGCTGGCGGCGCCGGTCGTCGCTACGATGAGCAGCAAAGCGAAGGAGGTCCTGTCGCATGCCGGTCGAGAAGGAGCTGCTGGAGATCCTCGCCTGCCCCGTGGATAAGGCGCCGGTGCGCGAGGAAGGGGACCGCCTCGTGTGCTCGAAGTGCGGCCGTCGCTATCCCGTTCGCGATGGCATTCCGGTCATGCTCGTCGACGAAGCCGACCCTCCCGCCTAGCGCATGCCGATACACGATTACCGCTGCGCGCGCTGCGGCCGGCGCTTCCAGCAGTTCTTTCGTACTTTCGCCGATGTGCGTGACCCGTCCGCCTGCCCGCATTGCGGCGCAGCGGACGTGATCCGGCTCCCGCCGCGCGTGCGTGTGGTCCGTTCGGAAGAATCGCGCCTGGAGGACCTCGCCGATCCGTCGTCGCTCGGCGACGTCGACGAGAACGACCCGCGTTCCGTGGCCAAGTGGGCCAAGCGCATGGGCAACGCGCTGGGCGAGGATCTCGGTCCGGATCTGGATCAGGCGATCGAGGAGATGGGAGACGAAAAAGCCGCCGGCGGTGAAGCCGGCGGCCTGGATAGCGACGCGTCGGACGACGAGCTCTAGGCGGTCGTTCGACCAGCCGCGGCGGTCTCAGGCATCGTCGCCGTCTTGTCCGCCTTCCACAGGCTGAACTTGTTGCCCTCGCTGTCGGTGCACCCCGCGAACCAGCCCTCGCCCGGGACCGGCATCTTCTCGTCTGCCGTGCCGCCAAGCTCGCGGACCTTCTTCACGGAAGCGTCGACGTCGTCGACGTCGAAGTACACGACGAGCTGACCCTTCTCGTCCTGCGTCGGCATGATGCCGCCGCCGAGGTCCTGGCTGCCGGTGTCGATGAGCCAGTACTCCATGCCCGGCATCTCGGCATCCTTGATCTTGTACCCGAAGAGCGAGCTGTAGAACTTCTTCGCGCGCGCGGTGTCCTTCGCGGGCACCTCGAAGTGGACGATCTTTCCTGTCATGCGTCTCCCCTTTTTGTTGTGCTGTGCCCACAGGGTACCGCTTAGAGCGCGACCGGCGTGTGCTTATTTACATCCGAGCGGGGCGTCGCTTGTCGCCGAGGCTGTCGCGGTCAGACGTTCTCGACGAGGCCGTGCCGGACGGCGTAGATGGCTGCCTGCGTGCGGTCCGAGACGCCGAGTTTCTCCAGGATCGCCGCGACATGGCTCTTCACCGTCTCCGGCGACAGCACCAGCCGTTCGGCGATCTCGCGGTTCGACAGCCCTTCCGCGACGAGGGCCAGGATCTCGCGCTCGCGCTTCGTCAGACCGCGCGCCTGCGCCGGCGCCGGGGCCGTGGGCTTCATGTCCGAGAGCATGCCTTTCAGCATCTGCGGGTCGATGAACGCGCCGCCCTGCTGGATCTGCTTCACCGCGTCCAGGAGCTCGTCACGCGAGACGTCCTTGAGCAGATAGCCGGCGGCTCCGGCGCGGACGGCCTCGCGCAGGTAGGCCGGGTTCTCGTGCATCGTCAGCACGATCACGGCGGTGCGCGAGCGCTCCTCTTTGATGCGCCGCGTAGCCTCCAGGCCGTCCATGTCGGGCATCCGTACGTCCATCAGGATCACGTCGGGAAGCTCACGGCGCGCGACCTCAAGGGCCTCGCGGCCGGTGCGTGCCTCGCCGACCAGCTGTACGTCGTCGACCCCCTCGAGCATCGCGGCGATGCCCTCGCGGACAAGCTCATGGTCGTCGACGATCAAAACTCTCGTCTGTCCCATCCCTGGCACTAGCCTAAACGACAGGGCCCCGGCGCGCTCAGCGAGGTTCGCGCCGACGGCACGGCGCGACTCACAGACGGCGTAGCCCGCGCGTGATCGCGGCGATCTCCTGCGGACTGACGCCGTAGCGGCGGAGGGTCTCCGCGACGATGTCGATCGCGAGCTCGCGCTCGCCCCAGATGGCGACGTCCGCTCCGGCGCCGCGGAGCGTGCGCCATTCCTGCTCGGCGTGGGTCCTGGCGACGACGTAGAGCTCCGGATTGAGCCGTTTGCCGTGCTCCACGATCCGCCGCGCCGCGATCGGATCGGCGATGGCGGCGACCAGGACGACCGCATCCTTGACGCCCGCGCGCTCGAGCGTCAGCGGCTCGCCGGCGTCGCCGTACAGCACCGGCACGTCGCGAGCGCGGAGCGACTCGACGATGCGTCGGTCGTGCTCGATGACCAAGTACGCGAGATTGCGGCGCTGCAGTGTCTCGGCGACGACGCTCCCGACGCGTCCATAGCCGCACACCACGACGTGCCGTCTGGGTCCGGCTTGACGCATTGTTGGCGCTATCTCGGCGACGGACGCGCGCCGTCGCTGCACCGCGCGCACGATGCCGCGCCGCCCCAGCCAGGGCTCGAGGAGCTCGGAGGCCCGGAACAGCAACGGGTTCACCGCGATCGAGCCGAGCGCGCCTGCGATCACCAGGTCCCCGGCCTCCGGCGGCACCAGGTGCAGGTCGCCGGCGAGGCTCGAGAGCACGAACGCGAACTCTGCGATCTGGGCGATCCCGACGCCCACGTTGAGCGCGCTGCGCAGCGGATAGCCGAAGCTGAGCACCAGCGCCGTCGCAACGACGGCGTTGACGATGACGATGACGGCGATCGTGGCGACCACCGCGAGGGGCGCGGCGACGACGAAGCTCGGGTCGAACAGCATGCCGACGGAGACGAAGAACAGGACCGCGAATGCGTCGCGCAGCGGCAGCGCCTCGGCGGCGGCATGGTGGCTGATATCGGACTCGGCGACCGTCGCGCCCGCGAGGAACGCGCCGAGGGCGAGCGAGACCCCGAACACGGTCGCCGAGCCGAAGGCGATGCCAAGCGCGACCGCCAGCACGCCCAGCGTGAACAGCTCGCGGGATCCGGTCTTGGCGACCTCGACCAGGATCCACGGCACCACGCGCGTGCCGACGTACAGCATCAGCAGCGCTAGTGCGGCCACCCGCGCCAGGGTGAGCGCGAGGGCGAGGCCGATCTCGCCGGCATCGACCGTCTGCCCACCACCTGGGTTCGTCAGCACCGCGACCGCCGGCAGCAGGATCAGGACAACGACCGTGACGATGTCCTGGACCACGCTCCAGCCCAGCGCGATGTGGCCATGCGTGGTGTCGAGCGCGTTGCGGTCGGTGAGCCCGCGGAGCAGCGCGACCGTGCTGGCGACCGAGAGCGAGAAGCCGAACACGATGCCCGAAGCCAGCGACCAGCCCCATAGCCGCGTCACCAGCACGGTCGCGATCACGGTCACCGCGATCTGGCCCAGCGCGCCCGGAACCGCGACGTGCCGCACGCGCGCCAGATCGCGGAAGGAGAACTGGACGCCGACGCCGAACATCAGCAGGACCACGCCGATCTCGGCCAGTTCGCTCGCGAGCTGCCGATCGGCGACGAGGCCGGGCGTGAACGGACCGAGCACGATGCCGGCGGCGAGATAGCCGACGAGCGGCGGCAGCTGCAGCTTCCGCGCGATGAACCCGGCCACGAACGCGACGCCGAGCGCCAGCGTGACCGTTGCGATGAGGCCTGTCTGGACCGGCATCGGCGTCCCCTCCGTCGGATGTCGGTCGCGTTGGTCCTAGGCGGTCAACGTAACAGATAGAAGGCTTCGCGAGCGTTTAGCCGCGAATGCGCTTCAAGGGCACGCGGACGCGGATCTCGGTGCCCGCACCGGGACGGCTGGTGATGCGGCATTCGCCGCCGAGCAGCGATATGCGTTCGCGCATGCCAAGCAGACCGAAGTGACCGGTGCGGGCTCCGGCCTGCAGCCAGTCCGTGGTGAGGAAACCGCGTCCGTCGTCGGCGACGACAGCGAGAAGGTCGTCATCCGAGGAGCGCAGCACGAAGCGCACGCGCTGCGCGGCCGCGTGCGTCTTCACGTTCTCCAGCGCCTCGTGCAGCACGCGGAAGATCGTGGCCTCGGCCTCGAGCGACAGCGCACCCGGATCGTCGACCTCGGTCGCCAGCTCCCAACCGGCGTCCTTCGCCATCTCCTGCGCCTCCGCCGAGAGCGCGCCGGCGAGACCGAGGTCGTCCAGCGTCGCCGGCCGGAGACCGGCGATGAGGCCGCGTGTCTCCTGAATCGCCTTGCGCAGGTGCTGCACCGACTTCTCCAGACGACCGGCGCGCTGCTCCGGCGGCGTGTTGGCGTAGAGCAGCTGCAGGTGCTGGTACGCCGAGACGAGGATCGGCGCGATCCCGTCGTGAAGGTCACGCGCCAAGCGGCGCCGCTGCTCCTCGTCGGCGGACATCAGCTGCTCGGTGAAGTGCTGCAGGTTGGCGTACAGCTCGGCGCGCTCGATCGCCGACGCGGCCTGATCGGCGAGGATGCGCAGCGCCTCGCCGCGCTCCTCCGAGAGCACGCCGCCGGACAGCTTCACGTCGATCGCGCCGAGCGTCGACGCGCCTGAGGCGAGCGGCAAGCGCAGCGTTCCCTCGTCGGGCTCGGCGTCGCGCCGCAGCCGCTCGCCGAGCTGCGCTGCACCGTCGCTCGACGCGCGCACGATGAGCGTCTCGCCGGAGGCGTCGAGCAGCAGCACCGTCGCGGCCTCGCAGGGCACGACGTCGCGCACGGCTTCCACGACCGCGTCGAGCAGCTGGTCGATGTCCGTCGCCGACGCGATGCGGCGAAAGACGGCGCGCAGGGATCCGAGCAGCTCGCGCGTTCCTTCGGTACTCACGGAGATCGAGGATAAGGGCGCGCCGAGTTCGATTCACTCCGTTGGGGGACGGGAGTACGGCGCCGGACCGTACTCGTCGCCGAGATCGGCACGTAGCGTGTACTGACCTGTGAGCAGCATCTTCCGCCGTTCCGAGCCACCGAAGCAGCCGCGCGCCGGACCCACGCAGCCCGCGCCCGTCGCGGGGCTTGCGGCGCCGACGGTCGATGACCGGCTCGTCGTCCGCCGCGGCGGCAAGGGCAAGAAGATCGGCGAGATCCTGATCGAGCTCGGGATCGTCAACGCCGATCAGCTCGCGGTCGCGCTGAAGCGGCAGGAGAACGATCAACGTCCGCTCGGTCAGATCCTGCTGGAGACGGGCGTGGTCGATGACCAGTCGCTGGCCGCCGTGCTGTCGTACCAGCTGGATCAGCCCATCGTCGATCTGGCCAAGGTGCGCTTCGATACCGACGCCATCGGCAAGGTCCCGCAGGACGTCGCCCAACGGCACCACCTGATCCCGGTGATGCTGCGCGACGGCCGGATCCATGTCGCGATGGCCGACCCCGGCGACCGTGCCGCGCTGCAGGAGGTCGCGAATGCGGCGCAGCTTCCTGCCGTCGGCCTCTTGGCGCTGCGCGGCGACGTCGACCGCGCCATCCAGCAGCAGTACGACTCGCTGGCGCGGATGGGCGAGCAGGTGCGCGCCTTCACCGCCGCGACGCCGCAGACGTACATCCCGACGCGCTCCGCGTTCGAGGGCATCAAGGAAGACGCGCCGGTGGTGCAGATCGTGAACCTGCTAGTGACGCAGGCGCTACGCGACCGAGCCTCGGACGTGCACATCGAGCCGCAGCAGGATCGCGTGCGGTTGCGCTTCCGCGTCGACGGCGTGCTGCGCGACGTGGCGGCGATACCGCCCGGCCTCGGCCCGGCGATCGTCTCGCGCATCAAGGTCATGGCCAACATGAACATCGTCGAGAAGCGGCGCGCGCAGGACGGCCAAGTCACGATGTCGCTCGACGATCGCGACCTCGACATCCGCGTCGCGACCGCCGAGACGATCTGGGGCGAGAAAGTCACGCTTCGCTTGCTGGAGCGCGCCCGCTCGCTGCTATCGCTCGACGCGCTGGGCATGCCGCCCGGGGTCGGCGAGAAATATCGCGTGCTGGTGCGGCAGCCGTACGGCATGATCGTCGTCACCGGTCCGACCGGGTCGGGCAAGACCACGACGCTGTACGCGAGCCTCAACGAATTCGACCGCGCCGAGCGCAACATCATGACCATCGAGGACCCGGTCGAGTACACCTTCGGCGACATCAACCAGATCCAAGTCAACGCGCAGGCCGGCCTCAGCTTCGAGACCGGTCTGCGCGCCATACTGCGCCACGACCCCGACGTCATCCTCGTCGGGGAGGTCCGTGACACCGAGACGGCGCAGCTCGCGATCCACGCGTCGCTGACCGGTCACCTGGTGCTGTGTTCGCTGCACGCGACGGACGCCATCGGCGCGCTCCTGCGTCTCCAGGACCTCGGCGTAGAGCGATTCCTCATCGCCAGCGGCGTGTCCGGGATCGTGTCCCAGCGCCTGGTGCGAAAGATCTGTCCCGACTGCATCAATGTGCAGGAAGCGGATATCCGCACCATCGACACGCTCCGCCGCGAGCTCGGCGTGGAGAAGCACGTGCTCGCGCGCGGCGCGGGGTGCAGCCGCTGCGCCGGCTCCGGCTACTTCGATCGCGTCGGCGTCTTTGAGCTGCTCGAGCTCACGCCCGGCGTGAAGGCGCTGCTGCAGGACCGCGCCACGGCGGACCAGATCCGCGCCCAGGCATTGTCCGAAGGCATGCGTCCGATGCGTCTCGATGCATTGGAGAAGGTGTCGAACGACGTGACCTCGCTCGACGAGGTGCAGCGCAATGTCTTCCTCGCCTAGGACCCGGGTCGCGCGCAAGGCGCCGGTCAAGAAGAAGGAGCCATTTGCCCTCCACCGCGCGCTGCCGTCGTTCTTCAAGCCCAGCGCGATGGATCTGGTCCTCTTCTCGCGCCAACTGGCGGTCTTCCTCCGCGCCGGCGTCCCGCTCGTCCCGGCGGTGGAGGCCCTCGGGGAGCAAGCGTCGAATCCGACGCTGCGCGACGCGCTTTTCCTCGTACGCGACGACCTCATCGGCGGCGATCCGATCTCGACCGCCCTCGGCAGCCGGCCCGGCGTCTTCCCCCGTCTCTACGTCGATATGGTCCGTGCCGGCGAGGCCACCGGGCGTCTGGATACGGTCCTCACGCAGGTCGCGGATCAGATGGAGCGTGGGGCCTCCGCACGCCGCCGGCTGATGGCGGCCCTGCTCTACCCGGCGCTGGTGATCCTGCTTGCGATGTTGATGGTCGTGGTGATGGTGGTGTTCGTGCTGCCTTCCATGGCCGGGCTGTTCCGCGAATTCGACACCGAGCTGCCGTTGCCGACGCAGATCGTCCTCGGCGTCGCCGCCTATGCCCGCGACTGGGGCATCGCGTCGATCATCGGCTTCATCGCGTTCGTGGTGTTCTGCTTCATCTATTCGCGCACGCCGCGCGGGCGCCGCTTCTTCGATCGCGTCGGGCTGGCGCTGCCGGTCATCGGCTCGATCGCCCGCGACGCGATCGTCGAGCGCACCACCCGTACGCTCGGCACGCTGCTCAGTGCCGGCGTGCCGCTGGTCCAGGCGGTGGAGCTGGTGCGCGACACGACCGGCAACTTCGTCTATCGCCGGCATCTCGACCACGTCCGCACGCAGATGCTGCAGGGCGAGGGCTTCGCCGAGCCGTTCGCCTCGACCAACCTGTTCCCGCCGCTGGTGCGCCAGATGGCGCGGGTGGGGGAGCGCACCGGAACGCTCGACCAATTCATGCGCGAGGCCGCCGATTACTACACGCAGGAGCTCGAGCTCAAGCTCGAGACGGCGCTGCAGCTCCTCGAGCCCGCGCTGACCGTCGTCGTCGCGTTCATGGTCGGGTTCGTGGCCCTGAGCGTGATCATGCCGATCTACTCGCTCATCGGGAACATCAAGTAAGACATGACCCGCCTTTCCGGCGCCTCGTTCGGCGGGCCTCACGCGGGTTCGGTTGCGGCTCCCTGTGCGCCTGGTTCGGCGCGCTCGAAGGCGCCGAACCACAGCCAAGTCCTTACGCATGAGGCGCGCAATGGTCGCCGCCACCGACCCGCGTGGGCCGCCACTCGGCGCCTGCTGAGCCCCCCTTCCTTGGATCCGTTCCCTTTCGCTCGCAGAGCACTCCACTTGCTTCGAGAGTCGGCGGGCCTTTCGCTCGTCGAGACCACGCTCGCCGTCGGCATCCTCGGACTCTCTCTCGTCGCGGTCCTCAACGCCTTCTCCGCACTCGGCCAGTCAGCGGGACATCTGGATCGGGCCACCGCCGCCGATGCGGTCGCCAACAGCGTCGCCGAGTCGATCCTCAACCAGGCCTATCTCAACTATCCCGGCACGTACTCGACGGTCAGCGACGTCGCCAACCCGCGCGCGTACGCCATCGCGGTCCAGATCGAGTACGCCTCGGATCCCGCCGCCGTCACCGCCGCCACGCCGCCGACGTGGACCACCACACCTGCTGTCGACTACGGCCTGCAGCGCATCACCGTGACGGTCACGCCGACCCAGGGTGGCAGCGCTCGTGTGACGCGCGCGCTGAAGCAGCGATGACGCTGCACCGCGACGAACGAGGCTTGACCCTCATCGAGCTCGTGCTGGGCTCGTTCATCCTGTCCGTCCTCGCGCTCGGGATCAACAACATCGCGCTGGGCGTCTTCCATTGGGCCGACGTCGGGAGCGCGCAGTTGCAGCAGTCGGCGTCCTACGGTCGTGCGCTGCAGACGCTGTCGCAGGATCTGCGCGAGCCGGCGCTGGCCGGCATCACCATCGGCGGCGCGACCTACAACACCGCCAACACCATGACGCTGTCGTGGACCGATCAGACCACCGCGCCGGTGACGCAGTACGCCATCACCTACGCCATCAACGGCGCCGATCTGGTCCGCACTCGGACGGTCACGCAGGGAGCGTCGAACGCGACGACGTCCTTCGTCGTGGCGCGAAGCCTGGACGCGACCGGGGCGTCCGGCGGCGCATCGTTCTCGCGCACCGTCGGCGCGCCGGGTGTGGTGCGCACGCTGCTGACGGTCAAGGTCGGCACGTCATCGACGACCTACGACTTCACCGTGGAGCAGCGGCCGTGAGACTCCTTCGCGAGGAGCAGGGCCAGACGCTCGTCATCGTCCTCGCGCTGGTCGGCCTCGTTGCCGCATTGGCGTACGGCTACATGGGTCTGGCCAGCACCACGCAACAGCAGTCGACGCTCCGCGTGACGCAGCTCGCGGAATACCGCGCCGCCGACAGTGGCGCGACCTACTCCCTGTGGTACGCGCTGCAAAAGGGTTTCCCTCCCGCCGGCGCGATCGTCGCGCCGGATCCAGGGGACGGCCTCGGCGGTCCGGCGGTCACGA
Source organism: Chloroflexota bacterium (assembly GCA_005881435.1). Lineage (GTDB taxonomy): Bacteria > Chloroflexota > Limnocylindria > P2-11E > CF-107 > CF-107. The sequence goes on from VBHP01000035.1 coordinate 38,852, forward strand.
TCACCGATCTGCGGCCGGCGCTCGCGTTCGGCCCGCTGCACAACAAGAATCACGGACCGCAGGTCTACAACAGCGTCGCCCACACGCTCGTCGGCAGTGGCGACGTGTTCTTCACCCTCACCTGGAACACGGATGCGGCCGGTCGGGGTCTGCTGAACATCCGCTTCGACACCGTCGCGGTGCAAGCGACCGGCTTCGCCGCGCAGGCTACGGCGACGATGCCCGCCGGACAGAACAGCACCACCAGCAACGTCGCCCTACCGGCGTCCGGACCGGGCACGTACTACCTGCATCTGGAGAACGCCACCAGCGGCGCGGACCTGCATCTCTCCAGCGTCGCGGCCTTCCGCGTGCAATACCCGGGCATGCGCTTCCAGTCGATCTCCGTCCGCACCGGCAGGACCACGGCGCTCGACGCCGGCCTCACCCGAAACGGGGGTGTCTACAGCACGGCGGTCAACTCCTGGACGCTGCGCTAGTGCGCGCGTCGTAAGACGCATTTCCCCCGAACGGGCACCTCGCGCCGCGAGCCCGAACGTCGAGCATATCGGCGAAGGACTGGTGCGATGAGAAAGTGGCGCGCGTTCCGGAACGACGATGAGGGTCTGACCCTCATCGAGCTCATGCTGGTCGTGCTTGTCATCGGTGTCCTCGCCGGCGTGATCGCGGTGAACCTCAACGGCGTCGTGGCCAACGCGAAGATCAACTCGATGAAGGGGACCCTGTCCGCGCTACAGACCGCGGTCGATACCTTCGCCGCCAACAAGGACGGCAAGCTCCCGACCGCGACCGGAAACGCCGGGGCGATCACGGCGGCCGCGGCGGACAACAACGCCAAGACATTCGTCGAGGCGTACGTGCACAACCTGCCCTCGATCGTCTGCACCGACTGGGGCGTGACCTGCACTGGTGCATCCCCGTCCTGGAGCGTGTCCGCGAACGGCAAGGCGTATTTCAGCGACGGCGCCGGCACGCCGAACTACTGGTACCTGCCGACCAGCGTCACCGCGAGCGGTACGACCACGGCCCCGTGACCCGCCGCGCCTCCTTCGCTCGCGACGAAGGAGGCTTGACGCTCATCGAGCTGATGATCGTCGTGCTCATCTACCTCCCGGACCAGGTCACCGGCGCCGGCACGGCGACCGCGCCCTGAGCCGGCGATGCTCGAGCCACTCGAGATCTTTGACGGCGCGGTCCTGCTCGTCGTTTACCTCGCGCTGACGGCGTTCGTCCCGCTGGCGTTCTTTGGCGCCGCGGCCGGCATCATCGCCACGGTCATCCGCTTACCGCTGTCGCCGCTCTCGCGCCTCTTCGGCGAACGGGGCGAGCGGGTCCATCCCCTTCGCGCGCTGTTGCGGTTCGTCATCTTGGGCGCGATACCCGGGACGATCGGGGTCGCAGTCCTGTTGATCGCACTGCACCGGCTCGCCGGCGGGACCGGGGCGGACCTCGGCGACCAGCTCTTGGCCGGCGTCACCACCCTCGTCGGTACCCTCGGTGGTCTGCAGGACGCGGCGATCCGCTCCTGGACGGGCCTGGCGCCGGCCGACGTGCTCGCGCGCGTCACCGCGGTCGACGGGCTGCGTCCGCTCGCTGTCTGGACCGCGCTTGTCGGCGCGCACCTCGCGACGATGCTGCCGGCGTCGGTCGCGCCCGATACCTTTCGCGTCGTCTTCGCCGCCGGCGTCGCCTTCGTCGCCGTGATGGCCCTCGGTCTCTCGCCGCTTCGGCTGCTTGGGGCGTTGCGTCGGTCGCGCGCCGCCGCACCGAGCGTCGCCGGCGCGCGCGGCCGCGGCGCATGACCGCGACCACGCTGGCGCGCTCCGAAGCCGAGCGCACGCTCGATCAGCTCGGCCAGCGGGCCCGTGTCGGCGTCGCGATCACCGTCGCCACGTTCGTGGTCCTGGCGCGCCAGATCGGCGAGGCGCCGGACAACCTGCTGGCGCGCGGCTTCGTCATCGCGGTGGGGTTCTTCATCGCGGTGCTGGCGCACGATCTGCCGATACGGCTGCGACAGCGCACGGCAGCGGTGGCCGCCGGGGTTCTTGCCGATGTCGCCGCGACGTCGCTCGCCGTCCTTCTTCTGTTCCAGGACTTCCCGCTCGCGCCCGTGGCCCTGCTGTGGCCGGTCTTCACCGTCGGCCTAGTCGCGAACGCCGTGTACGTGCTCGGCGTCGCCGCGCTCGAAACGATCGTGCTGCTGGCCATCGCGTTCACCGACAACGCCAGCGTCACGGACGCCTTCACCGCGTCGGGCTGGGGCCTGCTGTATTTCGTCGTGGCCTTCGCCTACTCGGAGATCCTGCGCCAGTTCCGATCCGCTCAGCGCGCCACGGAGACGGCGATGACGCATTCGGCCGGGCTCGCCTTCTGTTCGACCGCCGAGGAGGTCGGCGAGATGCTCTTCGACTTCGTCGACATCATCCTCGGCACGACGGGGTCGCCGGCGGCGCTGCTCCACGACGAGCGCGATGCCGGCGCGCACGTGGCGATCGCGGCGCGCGGGATCGATCCGGACACGCGCACGCGCTTGCGACTCGTGGACTCCGGCAGTGGCGACGTGCTGGCGCTGGTGCAGGACGGCGGCATGTGGACCGATCCGCGGCGGCTGTCGGAGCGCCTGGCCCTGGCGGGGCCGATGCTGGAGGCGAAGTCGCTCTTCATCGTGCCGCTGCGCGACCAGCGGCGCATCGTCGGCGCGCTGCTGGTGGCTTGTCCTCGCGAGCGGCGCATGTCGGAAGAGGCGCAGCGCGGCGTGGCGCGCGTCGCGGCGCAGGCCGCCGCTGCGTTGCAGCGCCTGCGGGCCGCCCGTTTGGTGCAGCAGCAGCGCGCGGCGATGTCGTTCCTGCTGGACGTCCGTCGCGCCGGCGACGACGCTTCGGCGATCGCGGCCTGGGCGGCGCGGGCGGCGCGCGATCTCACCGGCGCATCGGGTGCTGCGGTGGTGTCACGGCAACGGAACTCCTATCGCACGCTCGCGGTGTCGGCGCTCCAGAGCGACGATCTGCTCGTCGGCGCGAAGCCGTTCCTGGACGCGATATTTGCCCGGCAGCTACCGATCGTCGTCGCGGACCTCGCGCAGGACCAACGCTTCGCGCTGAGCGACGTATTCAGCGGCGGATCGCTGGTCGGCGTGCCCGTGCACGGCGAGGGCGCGGCACTGCTGGTCAACGACAAGCGCGCCGACGCGCTCACGAGCGCGCAGGTCGAGCTGATGATCATGCTCGCCGACCAGGTGGCCCTGCTCCTGTCACGAGCCCACGCGGTGGCGCACGGCATCCAGCGCGGAGGAGAGGTCGTGCAGGGACGTGTGGCTGAGCTTGCCGAACGGATGCACTCACCTCGCGCGGAGCTGGAGGCGCGAATGGTCGAAGCGCTTCGCCTCGCGATCGAAGGCAACCAGCCGCATCTCGCCGGCTCGGGCGATCGGGTCGGGCGCCTCGGTGCCGCGCTGGCGCAGCGCGCGGGCCTCGACGAGATCGCGCGCGACCAGGTGTATGTCGCCGCGTTGCTGCGCGACGTGGGGCAGCTCGGCATCGATCGCGCGATCTTCGAGCGTTCCCGCGCGCTGGCGGAGCCAGAGCTGGCGATCGTGCACCAGCATCCGGTGCTGGGCGAGTCGATCCTCGCCAGCCTCGGCTTCCTTCAGTCGGCGGCGAGCATCGTGCGCGCGCACCACGAGCGCTGGGATGGCACCGGTTACCCGGACGGCGCCTCTGGCGAGCACATCCCGCTGGGGGCGCGCATTCTGGCCGTCGCCGACGGCTACCACGCCATGACCAGCGAGCGTCCATACCGGACGGCGTTCTCGCCGCAGGACGCCGTGCGCACCATCGTCGATGCGTCGGCTCACGCCTTCGATCCCAAGATCGTCGAGGCTTTCGCCGCCCTCGCCGAAAGCTCTCCACAAGAGGTCGCGTCGAGCTCGACGTGATGCGGTAATGGTTCGGAATACTCTCTGTCCATCGCGCAGCCGAAGGTGCTCATCCTCGTCAGCCATCCGGGGATCGGTTCCGGCATCGAGACGCTTCTGCGTCTGGAACGGCGCTATGAGATCCGGAGGCAACGGGCAGTCGATCCCTCGCACGAGCACGACTGGCGACCAGACATCGTGATCGGCGAGACGCCGATGGTGGCGAGCTTCCCGCAGACCCCGCGCATCATCTTGGTCGGCGAAGTTCGTCCGGAACGACGCTCGCCGGACGGAGGGCGGACGCGCTGGCTGCGCAAGGACGCATCTTCCGCGGAGCTGGTCGCGGCGATCGATGAGCTTCTCGGTCGCCCTGGAGATCCGACGATCGGGCGGTTCGTGCTCGCGGCGTTTTCCGCCGCCGCGTTCCTGGCGCTGCTTGCGCTGCTGGCGCGTGCACTGCTGCGGTGAAGGCGGCCTCGCGTCCGCAACGGTTCTTCGCGCCGGTCGACTGGCTGGCCTTTCTGGCACTGTTCGTGGTGCAGGCGTGGCTGGTCCTACCGCTCTTCTCCGGGCAGTTCACGCAGTTCCGCGGCAGCATCGAGGCGACCTTCATCGCCAACGCGCGGTTCATTGTCGATCACTTCCCGGATCTGTCGTGGAATCCGGACTGGTATCTCGGTTTCCCGTTCGAGCTCTTCTACACGCCGCTGCTGCCCGCGATCGTCGCCGTCATCGGCAAGGTCATCGACGATGTGCCGCACGCCTATCGCCTGGTGTCAGCGTTCGGCCTGGCGCTCGGCCCGGCGGCCCTGTATCTCGCGGCGCACGAGCTGACACGCTCGCGGCGCGCCGCGCTCCTCGCCGCCATCGCGTTCATCTTCCTGCCGTCGGCGGCGTACGTATTTCCGACGATCCGTGAGGACGCGCAAGCGTTCTCCGGCGCGCTGGCGCCGCCACCGTGGCATCTCGCTGCCCTCGTCGAGTACGGCGAAGGCCCGCACGTCCTTGCGCTGTCCCTCGCGCTGCTGGCCGTCGCCGCGGTGCTGCGCTACCTCCACGCACCCTCGAGCACTCGGCTCGCGCTCGCGGTCGCAGCCCTCGTCGCCGTAGCGCTTACGAACCTCATCGGCGCTTTGGGCGTCGCGGTGTTGTTCTTCGGCATCGCACTCTCGCGCGACGCGGCGGTCGCGGTACCGCAGAAGCTTCAACGCCTCCGTCCCGTCGCGATCCTGACCGTGCTCTTCTCGCTCGGTTGGTACAGCGTCGGATTCATGGCCGCGTTCGCGCGGCCATCCGGTGGCGACACCGCGACCACGTACATCCTGTTGCCGGTCGTGTTTGGCGCGGCCCTGCTCATCGATGGGCGGCTGCGGGGAGTACAGCGTCTGCCGCAGGGAGCGAGCGTTGTCGCCGTCTGGCTCTTCATCTTCGCGGCCATCGTCATCCTGAAGCAGGTCTTCGGCGTGGCCGTCGCACCGCAGCCCATCCGCTACGCCTTGGAGCTCGACGTCGTATTCGCCCTCGTCCTGGGCATCGCTGCCGCATTCGCGATCGAACGCCTCGGAAGCGGCGATCACAACCTGGCGCTGTCGACGTCCATGCTCGTCGCGATCCTTCTCGGCCTCGGAGGCTGGATCGCGGTGCAGCCGCGACTCGCTCCGGATCTCGCCTGGCGCGGATGGAGCGAGCATCAGGTCGCCGTCTGGCTCGAGGATCACCTCGGCCCCGGCGAGCGCGCCTTCTTGAGCGGCGATCACGGCTTCTGGCTGAACGTGTTCGTCGGCGCGCCGCAGGTGCGCGGTGGCCAGGATTTCTCCGCGGTCGATCCCTGGCCAGCGCACGCGGCGTACCAGATCACCGCCGGAAATGACGCCGCGATCTCGCTGCTGTGGCTGCAGGCGCTCGGCGTCCACTACCTGGTGGTGCCGGGTACGACCTCGAACGAGATCTTTCGCGATTTCAACGAGCCGTCGAAGTTCGAGGGCAAGCTGCCCGTCGTCTACGACAGCGCCGGCGTCCGCATCTACGAGGTTCCGCCTGCCGGCGATCCGCGCGCCGTCGTCCTGCTCGGCCCAATGGGCCTGTCGGCGCCCACGAATGGGATCGATCGTCCGGCGCTGGAGGCCTACGTACACGCCCTGTCGGCGTCGACGAAACCGAGCGCCGCAGCCACGACCGGCCTTGGCCACGTCGAGCTCACCGTCGATCCGGCCGACTCCGGGACCGTGGTGCTGCGACAGTCGTACGACTCGGGATGGCGCGCCACGATCGACGGCCGCGGCACGCCCGTCACGGCGGATGCGCTCGGGTTTGCGTCGGTGGAAGTAACGGCCGGACGCCATGTCGTCGTGTTCGATCACGGGCCGCATCGCGACTTCCTGCTCGGACTCGTCGTCGCGTCGCTCACCGGTCTGGCGTTATCGGTGCGCCGCCTGCGGCCGTTGCCGCGACTGCGGGTGGCCCGGCACGTGGCCCTCGACGCGATCGTCGGCGGCAGCGTCGTCGCGAGCGTGGTCGCGGTCGGAACGGCGCTCACGGCATGGAGCGGCTTCCCCAAGGGCGTGGACGCATATCAACATCTGACGCGCCTGAAGTTCGTGGCGGACTGGTTTCCGCATCACGACTGGTTCTACGCGTGGGCAGCCGGAATGCCGATGTTCGACAACTATCCGGGCCTCGCGTACGTCTCGGTGCTGCCGCTGGTTCGACTCTTCGGTGAAGTGTGGGCGCTCGAGTTCATCGCCCTCGCCGCGATGCTCGCGTTCGCTCTGGGTCTCTACGGGCACCTCCGGACCCGTACCGGTGATGCGCGGACAGCGGGAATCGCGACGGCGATGGTCGTGACCTCGATGGCGATCTGGCACTTCATCACCGCGACCGGGGTCTACGCGCGTGTGGCCGCCATGGCGCGAAGGCGCTGGAGGGGAAATCGGGCAAGTGGTGGGCCCTCACCGCGATCCTGATCGCCGCGACGATCGCCAGCCATCCGGTCACCGGGGCCTTTGTCGCGGGGTACATCGCGATCGTTCAGCTGTCGACGCTTGGCCTCGGCGGGATCCGGCCCTTGTTCGCACTCGGCGCGTTGTCGTTCCTGCTCGCGGCACAGCCTATCATCTCGTCCGTAGGCTTCGGTGTCGGCGGCACGATCCTCGGCGTCGACCGTCCCGAGCTCGGCTACTCCGATCCGTCGGAGTTGATCGCGCCGCAGTACACCGGATTCGTCGCGCTGCTGGTCCCGGCGCTGGTCGTCGTGCTGCAGCTGCGGCGCCGATTCTGGCGAGCCGTCGGTGCCGGCGTGGGCCTTCTCGGCGTGGTCGCCTACATGTTCGCGCCGAACCTGCACGTCCCGACGCGCTACTACTACATCAACGGCATCGATCCGGCGACGGCGATCTATTTCTTGGCCATCGTCGGCGGACTGGCATTCGCCGCGCTCGCGCCGTCTCTGCCCGGCGGCATTCGTCGCGTGGTCTACGTCGGCACGACCGCTCTCGTCGTCGTGAACGCGATCCTTGGCGTCCAGGCGATGTACGCGTTCCAGTTCGTGAACGACACCAGCCTGCCCACGGCGACCGAGCAGATCGCTCGGCGGAGCCTCGCCAGCGTCGATGGCGCCGATCTGCGGCACCGCATCGCTCCCCTGAGCGCGACCGAGTCGGTGCTGTTCAACTACTTCGCCAAGAAGCCGGAGCTGCGCGACTACTACGCGTTCGCCCAGCTCAACGTCGACTGGCTCTATTGGGCGTACGACACGCTCTATCACCCGCCGATCAATCCGGCGCGCTATCAGGCGGTCCTGGATTGGTACGGCCTCGACGAGCTAACGGTGTCGCAGGTCGATACGAAGGGCGAGGCCGACATCGCGGCCCTCGATTTCATGCGGCTCGATCCGGACACGCGCAACACGCAATTTCGCCTCTACCGTTATCTGACGCCGTCCACGCTGGCGGCACTGACCGCCGCGCCGCTCACCGTCGTGGTGGCCGATCGCAGCGGATACGATCGCACCGCGCGTCTGCTCTTCGATGCCGGTGCCAGTCCGCGCACACGGGTTCCGATCTGGTGGTCGGAGACGCTGGCAACGCTTCCGGACGAGCTGACTACTCGGGCGAATGCGGTCCTGATCGTCGGCGACCGCCTCGGCGACCCCACGCGCGCGGCGGCGCGCACGGACGAGCTGACCGCACATGGAGCCAAACTCGTCTGGGATGTCGGCGATCTGGCCGCGACCGCGACGCTGCCGGCGCCGTGGCCTGCGGAGCGGCTGCAACGCGTCGTTCTCGATCGTTGGGACGTGGTCGATCGGGGCGGGCGGATCCGCTCCGAGGATTTCTCAGCCGCTTCGTACGACGGCGAACCGTGGGGCGCGTCGGCGCCGGCTGGCGCCCGCGGTACGGTCGAGCTCTCGGCGTCGGGACAGCCGATCATCGTGAGTTCGGCGCGGGGACAAGGGACGCTGACGATCCTCGGCGGCAACCTCCTGTACCACGCGCAGTCGAAGGCGAATGCGGCCGAGCGTGGTTACGTGCTCTCGTTCCTCGGTCCGCCTGCCAACGGCGCGGAGCGCGAGCCGGTGTGGCGCTTCGTCGATCCGGAGCGGCGCGAGATCGAATCGGACGGGACGGCCGTCGTACTGAAGGAGTCCCGATACGCCAAATGGCAGGCGCACATGGTCGACGCCGACGGACGCGTGCGTAGCGTTCCGATCTTCTACGCCGGTCCGGGGCTGATGCTCGTCCTCGACAGCACTCTTCCCAGTGGTTGGATCGCGTGGGGCCTGACCGTGCTCGGCGGCGCGATCGCGATCTTCCTCGCACGCCGTGAGAGCGTCTTCGTACCGGCGCCGCGCGCCTCGCGCCGTGTCGACTCCGAGGACGAGTAGCTCGCTACTGCGCCGGCGCCTCGCTGCGCAGCACGGTCGAGTAGGCGAGGATCCAGAAGCCGAGCAGGTACGCGATCGAGAAGAGCACGGTGCCGTAGTCGTGCACGACGATCGCCGGGACCTCGCCCGCCCACCACGCCACGGCGCCAACGACCGCGATGCGCACCACGTTCATCAGCAGCAGCCCGGCGAAGCCGAACCCAGCCACCACGATCTTCATCCCCCTGGCGTGTCCCTGCAGCGCCGTGACGCACGACAGTCCGAACAGGATCACCGACTGCCAGCCGACGCAGTTCCAGGAGATGCGCAGGATCGTCGGGAAGTCGCCGGTGCCGAGGACGAGCGTGCCTGGACCGACCGCGACGGGGATCCCGAGAACCATCAGCAACCCCGCCGCGACGCGCGACTCGTACGGCACGATCCAATCCGCGAGCAGACGATCGCCGCCGACGGCCTGGACCGCCGCGGTTATGGCCTCGTTGAAGGTCACGACCAGCGGGAGGATCAGCAGCAGGACCGCCGCCGCGGCCACCAGCACCATGACCGTGCGCTGACGGTCGTCGTAGACGCGCTGGGCGATCACGCGACCAGCGCCGGCGCCTGGCGACGCATGCGGCGGATCACCAGTGGTGCCGCGAGGGCGAGTGGGATGAGCCACAGCGTCGCGTCCGGCACCGTGACGGCGGGCGTCGAGAGATTCGATTCATAGCCTGATCCGACGGCGCCGTCGACCTTGATCTGGTACCACTTCGCGTTACAGGCGCGGAGTTGCACCCCGACGCGCCAGCTGTTCGCCGGCGCCGCAAGTGTTTGCGCCGCAGCGGGATTCGGCGTGAGGTTGAATGTCTGCAGCGGCGCCGCCGGGCTCGTCACGAAGCACGCCACTTGCGCGATCTGCGTGGTGCACGGCGACCCGGCCGCGGGGCAGATCCATGCCGTGATCTCGGCCTGTGGCGAACCGAGCTGCTGCGCGTAGAAGTTCAGGCTGATCGTCCACGTGCCCGAGGCGATGCTGCCGTTCGTCGCGCCCGTCGGATAGGTCGGGCTGAACCAGTACACCGAGCTGCTGCCGTTCACCGTAACGGTCGCGACCGTCGAACCCGGGGTCGCGTCCATCGACTTGCCGTTCGCGGCAGCGGCGTTGTGCAGGTAGAAGACGTTGTTCGCCGCCAAAGCGACCGGCACGTTGCTGCCGAGCGACACGAGGTTGATCGACAGCGCCAAGAACAGCCCGCACGACAGCAGCAGCGAGCGCGCCTTCCAGTACGCCAGAGCGATAAGCGCGAGCGGGACGATCGTGCCGAGCAGACCGGGGAGCAACGCGAGGTCCATGAGCTTCGCGCCGGGCGTCGCTGCGGCCGTGCGGATGGAGAAGGCGCCGAGACCGAGGACGCCGACCGCGAGCAGGACGAACGAGCCGCCGACGACGGCCCTCGGGATCCGGAAGGCGGGCTTGCGCCGACCTCGGCCGGGCAGCTCCCACGGCAGGATGCGCGACAGATGGAAGGTGCCGAGCGACTCGGTGATGCGGCCCGACTTCGGCGTGCGGACCCAACCGCCCTCCTCTCGCTCGAGCAGTCCCTTGATCGCGGCGTAGGCCTGGAACGGCACCAGCAGGTTGGACAGAGCGATGAAGGAGAAGATGCCCGCGATGTCGCGACGCACCGAACCCTCGAGCGCGACGCCGGCGAGGTTCATCAGCGGCAGAGCGAAGATGTTGGTGAAGACCAGCGACCAGCCGAGAAGGGCAGTCCAGTTGGGCAGGCGCTGGCCGAGCAGGAGATCCGCCAGCAGCCAGGCCACGGTCCCGGCCGCGAACACCACCGACTGCAGGTAGTACGGGGCGTAGTAGACGAACTCGAGCTTTTCCTTCCAGGTGAGGTTCGGCGAGCGCAGCACCTTGAGCAGATATTTCTTGACGTTGTAGGTGTGGCCCTCGGCCCAGCGCATGCGCTGACGGATCAGGCGCTTCACCGTCGACACGCACTCCGCCGGGGCCTGAATGTACGGCGTGTACAGCACCTTGTAGCCGGCCAGGTACAGTCGGATGGTCAGCTCCCAGTCCTCGGTGATCGACGTCGACCAGCCCAGTTTTCGGAGCACATCGGCGCGGATCATGTATACCGAGCCGGAGATCATCTTCATCGTGCCGAAGAGCTCCTGGCCGGCGCGCTCGAGCACGTAGCTGCCGGCGAACTCGGCGCGCACGCCCTTGGTGACCCAGTTCTCGCTCGCGTTCAGCATGTGCCACTGGTAGCCCTGCACCGCGGCAAGGCGGTCGCCGTTCTGCGGCACGCCGTTGGTCGAGTTGTTGTGGCCGTTGCCGTTCGTCTTGACCGCTTCGGGTTTGGTCGAGAGCCGCCCGAAGTAGTCCAGGAAGTGCCAGATCGCATCGGCCGGTGGGATGAAGTCGGCATCGAAGATCATCACGTACTCGGCGCGCGGGTTCATGCGGCGCAGCGCCTCTTGCAGCGCGCCGCCCTTGAAGCCCTTGCGGTTGGTGCGGTGCAGGATCTTGACGCGGGGGTGGTTGCGCCAGCGCTGCAGGATCTCGACGGTCTCGTCGGTCGAGTCGTCGGCGACGATGACCTCGTAGTTCTCGTAATCGAAGGAGGTGCACGCCGCAAGAAGCCGATCGACGACGTGGGCTTCGTTGTACAGCGCGACCTGTACCGACACGAACGGCTGCCGGCTGACCGGCAGGCGCAGGTCGCCGACGAGCGGCCCGCCATCGGCGACGGCCCCGACCTCGTCGAGCTTCTCGCCACGCAGCGTCTTGTAGCCTTCGCGGTGCTCGCCGCCGAGGCGCGCCTTTGTCGCACCGTCGGCGAACCGGTGCGTTCCCGACTTCTGTCGCGCGCGGGCGCTCACGCCGCGCCTGCCGGCGACGAGCGTGTCGCCGAAGACCGCGATCGCCAGCACCGCGGCGCTGCTGATGTAGTACTTCAGCGCGTAGGCGAAGAAGAAGAAGCCACACAGGAGCGCGATCAGCGCGAAGATGCGGTTCGGCGCGAGTCCCTCCCGGAAGAGCAAGAGCACCCCGGCGATGGGCAGGGCCACGATGGCGACCGTCGTGAGGAGTGGCTGCCACGCGCTGGTGAGCCGGAAGGAGAACGGGGAGGCGACCGGCTCGGCGCTCCACGCGCGCTCGATCGCCTCCGCGATGTCGGTCGCGGTCGCGGCGACGCGGCTTAGACGAAGACGCGTGACCCGCTGTGCTTCGGCAAACGAAGCGTCGTCGAGCGGATCGGCCATCGCCAGCACGCCGGTCCCTTCCCGTTGCGACATCGCGATGAGCGCGACATTCATCGATCGCGAGACGTCCAAGGGGAGTGAGCGCACCGCGGCCGCGTCGACGGGGTCGAGCATGCGCGGAGCCGAAAGGCGATCCTCGGTCGGCTGGATCGGCCGTCCGATCTCGGGATACGGCGCGAGCGAAACCATCGGTGTACCAGCGGCGTGCGCGAGCACGTCGGCGAGCTCGGACTCGGGCACGGCCTCGAGCCGGCGAAGCAACGCGGCCGGCGTCTCGTCGCTGTGACGCTTCGCGAGTAACTCGTTGAGACGCGCGTCGCTGATCGTCCGCGTCGAGATCAGGAGATCGAGGATTCGCCGGTGCGCCGCCGGCAAATCGGCGACGCGGCGGCGCGCGGCGATCGCGGCGGTCGTGGCCCGCACGGCTCGCACAAGCTCATCCGAGGGCGCGTCCTTCATGACATACGCCATCGCGCCGCCGGCGAGCGCGAGATCTCGCAGCGCCGGGTCGAGGGTCAAGAAGACGACGGCGACGTCGGGATGATCGGACGCGAGCCTGCGCGAAACGTCGAGGCCGGAGAGCCCGGGCATTGAGTTGTCCAGAACGACGAGATCGGGCGCGAGCTCTCGCACCAGCCGCAGCGCCGCGGGACCGTCGATCGCCTCTCCGACGACATCGATGCCGGATTCAACCGACAAGACCGCGCGGACGCCTTCACGCACGGCCGCGTGGTCGTCGGCGATGAGCACGCGGATCGGCGCGGCTAGAGGCGTCGGGGAATCGGGCATGCCCGCAGTGTCGAGGAGAGGACGCCGCGGGCCGTCCGACGTCAAGGGGAAACGGGCCGCGAACGGGCGCGCCGGGCGGGCCGTTGACACCGGTCCGCAACCGGATCTCTAGCTGGCTACGCCATTTGCGCTAGTGGCTATGGCTGCAGTCGGGCCGCGCCGAGCACGCGCAGCGCCGGGACGCCCGCCATTGGGTCGTCGGCGGGGCCGAGCTCGACGCCGAGCGCATCGAGATCCGCCCGGAAGGCCAGCGTCACTGCCTGTGCCCGGGTGTGGACGCCGAGCTTCAGCAGGATGTGCTCGATGTGCTTGTCCACAGTCTTGCGCGCCACGACCAGGAGGCGCGCGACTTCCTCCGGCCCCATGCCGCTGGCGAGCAGTCGCAGCACTTCGAGCTCACGTCGCGTCAGTTGCGCCTCCACCGACCGTGGCGCCGCCGGACGGCAGGTCTGCTCGAGCCGATCGACGCGAACGACGAGCTCGTCGAGCATGAACGGCTTGGTGATGTAGTCGTTGGCACCGAGGAGCAACCCCGCCACACGATCGAACGATTCGGTGCGCATCCCGGATACGAAGACGATGCCGATGCCGTCACCGAACTCCTCGCGGAGCTTTCGACAGACCTGGTAGCCGGAAAGATCCGGCAGCTGGACGTCGAGCAGGACCACGTGCGGCCGTTCGCGCCGTGCGACGCGCAGCGCGTCCATCCCGCCTGCGGTCTGGTACGTGACGAAACCGTGGTCGGCCAGGGTCGTGACGATGAGGTCGCGGATGAGCGGATCGTCGTCGCAGACGAGCACAGGACCGCGCGGCCGTATGACCGTCCTCATAGCGGGCATGCGCTTGAGCAGCAAGATGCGCACCTCCGGACACAAGAAATATTGTTGCTCCTCGCTCGGCACCGTGAGCGTGGTAAATCGGTGCAAGCCCTCGGTCGGCGGCATAACGACGGGCCGTACGGCGGATTCCGCATACGGGTTTCGTAACCGGCCGCTCTCGTTCGCCGACGCGCGGTCCGTAACTTCCGAATCCGGTCGATCCGGCCGAGGCCGGTCGACACAGATCGAGGAAACGAGGCGCATATGCACAGACGCTTTCGATCTATACGGACGGCGCTGGCGTTATCGCTCGTCGCCGTCTACGCGCTCTCGAGCTCGGTGGTGGCGCGGACGACCGCCCAGCAACAAGCCGACACGCCGGCGCTCGTGACCGGCGGCGGCACCATCCAGTTAGCCCTCGGGGTCGCGAGCTTCGGAGTGAACGCGAAACGTCCCGCCAACTACGTGCCCGGATCCGGCGATGCGGAGGGACGGATCAATTACGACCGCCACTTCCAACTCGTCGGCGGCCGCCGCGTGAACGTGCCGGTGAAATACATGCTCGCCGACGTCGTTCCGCAGGGACCGAATCAGACCGGCGGCAGCGCCACGCTCGTCGGCGACTGCACCGCGCCCGGCGCGGAGTGTCCCGGAAGCGGGACCTACCGGTCGGTCGAGGTCTACGTCGAGGACAACTCGGACCAGGGGGCGGGACACGACGTGTTCCAAATCTCCTTCTGCCGCGGCTCCGCCACGCTGCCATCGGTGACGTTCCCGGCGTTGCCGTTTGGCTGTGACCCCTTCGAAGGCAACACGCTTCGCAGCGGCAACATCCAGATCCGAGCCCAGTAGCCGTGACGAAGAGGAGTAATTGACATGACAAAGCGTTTCATCACCGCGGCTCTGGCGGCGCTCACCCTGATCGCTGTCGCCGTGGTCTTTCCCGCCGTGGTCTTTCCCAGGGGCGCCGCGGCGGTCGCGTCGGAGAACAGCATCACCGCAGGTGGCGCCGGCGTCTTCCCCGGCGGCGCGAGCTTCAATACCGTGCAGCTCGCAGGCGGTACGTTCGGCATCGGCGCGAAGACCTACAACGACGGCTCCGCCGTAGGCGATGTCGAGACGCAATTCAACGGCTCGAGCCTGATCGGTCTCGAGCAGGACATCACCGTCACCGGCTGGGTCACCGCGGGCACGCTCAACCCCGACAGCAGCGTGACGCTCAATGGAACGGCCACGCTGGACATGGGGGATGGCACCCCGCCCTCCACCGGCGTGCCCCTCGTCGTCGTGGTCAGCGCGAGTGGCGTGCAGGTGACGGTCGGAGGCTCGGCGCTCCCGACCCTGCCCAAGAGCGACGGTTTCATCAACATCGAATAGCTCGAACCTCTCCGCTGATGAAGACGCCGTGGATCCCGTCCGATCCACGGCGTCTCCTTGTCTACCGCAAAAAAACTACTGCGAGCGGCGGGCCCAGGCCTCCATCTCGCCGACGTGCAGGTAGAAGGTGAGTGGACCGAACCGCAGCTTTCGGCCGAGCACCTGCAGCAGGCCGAACGGTTTGGCGTAGTAGCGCAGGCGATCAAAGACGTAGGTGAGCGTCAGGTACGAGCCCGCGCGCCCCCAACCGAGCCACTCCAGCTTCGCCCGTTCGATCGCGGCGCGCAGCGTCGTCGGCGAGAAATAGAACAGGTGCTCGCCGGGCTTGTAGTGGTACCACTTGTCGCGAAGCGCACGGGCCTGAAAGCCGCCGACGTTCGGCGTCACCAGGTGCAGGAGACCGCCCGGTACGAGCAGCCGTTCGATCTCTCGCAGCGTCGCGACCGGATCGGTGAGGTGTTCGATGGTGTCGTACAGCGTGACCACGTCGAAGCGCGACCCCGGGAGGCGCAATTGCTCCAGCAGGCCCGTGTGGACGATGGCGCCGCGGCCGCGCGCTCGCGCCGCGGCATAGCCGGAGACCTCGACGCCTTCCGCCTGCCAGCCGGCGGCCTGCGCTTCGAGCACGAAGTCGCCGAGCGCCGCACCGACGTCGAGCAGCCGGCCGCGCCGACCGAGACGCTTCTCGATGGCACGGAGCCGGCGCTGGAACGTCAGCCGGTTCACGTCAGCGTCGAGGAAGTAGTTCGAGTAGCCGCCCTTGGGATTGTCCGTCGCGTAATACGCCGAGTCGTAGAACTCGCCTGGCGACACCGGCCGCGTGTCCTGACGGACCAGCCCGCATTCGTTGCAGGCGACGATCAGCGCGCCGTCGACACGGAACAGCGAGCGACTTTCCCCGCTGCAGAGCGCACAGCGATTCGGGACCTCGTTCGTGATCGTGACGCCGGGGACCGTGACCGTCGCGACGACCGGACCTCGGACGCGTGGACTGACGCTCATGCTGGAACCGTAGGCGCGGCCGTCTCAGGCGGCGTCCCCCGGTCGGGGACGTCCTCGGCGTCGTCTTCGTGGATGCGCTCGAGCACGACGTTGTAGGCGAAGCTCCAGAACGCCATCAGGAACACGACAGTGGCGATGACGCTGCCGTAATCGTGAACGATGATCGCGGGCACCCGGCCGAACCAGTACGCCACGAGGGCGACGATGGTGATACGGGTAACGTTGAGGACTGCGATGCCGGCTATCCCCAGCAGCGCCGTCTCGATGCGGGACCGCCGGGTGTACTCGCCCTGCAGGCCCGTCAGCATGCTGATGCCCAAGAACAGCACCGTCTGCCAGCCGACGCAGTTCCAGGAGATGTACAGGGCGAGGCTGTTGGCGCCGGTGCCGATGTACAGGAGCGAGCCCGACGACGCCGATGGAATGCCGATGAGCGCGAGTGCGCCGTGCACCAGATGACCTTCGGTCGGTGCGACCCATTGACCGAGCCAGGCGTCGAAGCCAGCGGCCATGGCCAGGCTGGTCAGCAACTCGCCGAACGTCGAGAAGAACGGCAGGATCAGCAGAGCGATCGACGCGGCGACGATGAGCGTGCCGACCGGTCGCGCGGCCCCCGACAGGTTCGAGCGCGGAGTGAAGTGGGTTGCGGTCATGCGCGGCGTCGGCGGCGCCACCACTCCATGGCCAGTGGCAGCAGCGGCGCGACGAGCATCAGGCCGGCGACGCGCTCCGGAACGATCGTCGAGATCGTGAGTCGTGACAGGGTCGCGGAGCTGTCGAAGTAGATCGCCGTGCCGCAGTTGGTGGCGTCGTTCGGCGTGACCACGTCGAACTCGAGACGATCGTTAGCGTTGAAGGTCTCGGTGCTGCCGACGTTGATCGAGTCGGTGAACAGCGTCGGTGCTGATCTCGGGCTCGCGACGGCGCGTGACATCGAGCCGATCGTCGTCGCCGGCTTGCCCTTGAGCGCCAGGACGTGTGCGACGCCGGAGGTGCCAGTCGTGGCCGTGTTCGACTCCGAGTTCTTACCGGCGCCCGTCTGCAGCTGGTCGCTCTGCTCGATCGCGACCCAGTTCGCGGCCGTGTTCGCAACGTCGGCGCGCTCGGTCATGCCGGCCGGCGCGGCGGCCCAGTTGGTGGCGCCAATCGACGTCGTCGACGCGATGCCGAGCGAGGCCACGAACAGCTCGTCCGGCTGCGTGGCGATGATGACCGGCGTCGTCTGCGCTGCGGCGCTGGTGGTCTGGCCGTTCTGGACGTCGACCGGCGTCGTCGGGTCGACGTTGCGGTAGACGCTGATCGCGCCCGCGGCGTTCTGACCGATCGTCCAGGTCCAGCTGGCGGGATCCGATCCCGTCGCGAGGAGGCGGTACACCGCGACGCCCATCGCCGGCGCGGTCGCGTTGTTCGTGCGCTGCACCAGCGTCCACGTCCCGGTGAACGTGATCGTCGGGTTGCCGGCGAAAACGACCGAGGCGATGAGCACGTCGTTGGCGAGCACGCCACCCGCGACCGCGGGCTTGTTGATGGTGAGGTTGCCGGCGTTCACCACGCCCGTCGTCGTCGGGGAGACGTAGTACGGCGTATATGTGTGCAACAGGTTGCCCGTGATCGTGCAGGTGTGCGCGGCCGCCTTCAGCGACAGCTGGTGGAACGCGCCAGTCACGCTCGCGGAGCAGTTCTCTGTGATCTTGCCAGTCGGGCCCTGAAGGAAGTCGGCGCCCTGACCCGCCACGTAGGAACGCGACACGTTGCCGGACACGTTATTGGTCGCGCCGCTGCCGCTGGATGTGGCGCCTGCGTCATATTGATACCAGCCGCCGCTACATCCGAGCGTGGTCGCGACGAACCCTGCAGCGATGCGCTGGGAGTACTCGTAGCTCGGCGTGATGCTCGGCGCGAAGTACTGCCCCGTGGCGTTGCCGGCATCGATCGAGCCGACGTGCGCGTCGATCGGCGCCGTCGCGTCGACGTTGCGCCAGTCCTCGATGTTGATCGCGGCCCGCTGCGCAGTCCCCGTCCAGTTCCAGACGTACGGGCCGGCCTCGGCTCCGGCGAGCTTCCAATACACCAGCAGGGATACGTTCGTGCCGTTGTCCACGCGGTCGATCAGCGTCCAGCCCGTCGGGTTTTGCGTGATGTTCGCGGTCGCTGTCGTAGTGCCGCCGCGAATCGCGAAGTGGGCGATGAGGATGTCGCCGCTGGCGGTTCCGGCCGGCCTTGTCGCCTGGACCGTGTTGAGGGCGCCGCTGGTGCCGCCCTGCGTTGCGGCGATAAACGTCGGCGTGATCGCGTTGTCGAGATACAGGTTCGTCACGACCGAGGTCGGTCCGATCGTTTGCCCGGCCGACCACTGGTCGGAGGAAAACTTGCAGGTCCAGTTGTTGTACGTCGGGAGCGTTTGAGTGCCGAAGGACGCCTGCGCCGGATGCAACGCGACCTGGAATGCGCCCCAGCTCTTCGACGCGTTCGTGTCGGTCGATGTCGGGGCGGTCGCCCCCGCCGGCGTGATCAGGCGCGTCGACGTGCGGATGTAGGCGGCGCCGCCCTGAGCGCTCCGCGGTGTGTACGACGCCGGCGGAGCGATGGTGTCGACGTTGTTGTTCTCGAAGCTCACCGCGATGTTCAGCGCGTTGTCGTTGACGATCGTGATGCTCGTCCAGTTCACGGCGGCCGTCGTCTGCCCGGTGATGCTCGATCCGCTGACGTCCGTAATGCCGTTGACGTCGACGCCGTAGTAGGCGTCGTTGGCGCCGGCCCAGTTGGCGCTGACAGCGCCGTTCGTCCAGGTGTAACTGGCTGGTTCGCTGCTCGCTATCCGATACCACAGGCCTTGCGTGGCCGTGGTCACGAGCGCAGTCCACGCCGCCGGTTTCACGATCGTGCCCGCCGATGCGCTGAGCGCGGCGATCATGACGTCGCCGTTCTGGATGCCGGCGGGGACGTTCAGTACGAGACCGGTCGTCACCGCGGTCGCTGAGTTGGTGGCGCTCGCGCGATACGTGATCACCGGGCAGCTCATCGCGCGGCCCCGCAACGCAACGGTGTCGGCGACGCCGACTACGCCGGCGCCGCAGTTCACTGTCGCCGTCATCGCGCCCGTCGCCGTGGCCGCCGCCTGTAGCACGTCGTCGCCCTCGGTCGAGAGGGTGCCCGTTGTCGCGACGTCGTTGCGCTCGGTCATGCCGGCGGGTGGCGTCCACGTCGCGGTCGCGGTGCCGCATGCCGCGCTGAAGTGCGTGACGATCAGGTCGTTCAGCTGGGTCGTCGTGACGCTCGGCGCGCTGTGGTTGCACGGCGAGCCGCAGGCGGCGGTGCCCTGCCCGGCGGCTGCGTCGATCGGGAACTGCTGGTCGACGCCGGTGTAGACGGTGCCGACCGCGATCACGTCTCCGGCCGCCGTCGAGGTGAAGGTGCCGCTGCCGGCCTGGTTCGTGACCAGGCTGTTGTAGAACACGGCGCTCGTGATCGTGTTCGCGGCGTCGTTGTAGCTCGCGATCAGGCGCCACGGCCCGACGCCGGTGCTCGTGATCGTCAACGCGCCGGGCGTCGTCGGCTTCCAGCTCACCCACACGACCGCGAGCTCCCCGAACGACGAGGCACCCGGCGACCAGGTGATCGTCGTGGCGGCGGTGGCGGTCGCGGTCGTGCTACTCCCGGCATGCGCCGACATCGTCTGACCCGACGGCGTGTAGTTCTGCTTGAGGTCGAGGTTCGGCGTCGCGTAGTTGCTCGAGCGCGTGAGCGCGAAGGTGCTCGTGTTGTCGGTGACACCTTCGGCCGGCACCGTTCCGGCGAGGAACACGACGTTGACCGTGAGCGCGACCA
>VBHP01000116.1 GCA_005881435.1 Chloroflexota bacterium
TGGGGCTCGGTGAACGTCTTGCCGTCGATCTTGGCGATGATGTCGCCGTCCTGCAGACCGGCGACGGCGGCCGGCGAGGCAGGCTCGACGTGCAGCCAGCGCACTTTGCCATTGAAGGTCGGCTCCCCCGTCGCGAAGATCAGCGTGTACACCGCGAGCGCGAGCAGCACGTTCATGCCGACGCCCGCGACGAGAACGAGGATCCGCGCCGGGATCGGCTTCGCTGCGAATGAGTCCGGAGCGAGCCTTCCGTCCGGCAGCTTCGCCGTCCCATCCTCGCCGAGGATGCGGACGAATCCGCCGAACGGGATCCAGTTGATCGAGTACTCCACGCCGGGCTGCAGCGGGAATGAGCCTTCGGCCAGAGCGAGGTCGGCGTCGCTCACGCGGAAGTCCGCGTCGGCGCGCCCGCGGGCCCACGACGGCCGGAAGACGGCGGCGCCCCTGGCGGCGTAGCGGTCGCCGGGACCGAACTGGATCGTCCCGCCGGCGGCGCTGATCGTGATCGTGTCGCCGCGCGATCCCGACACACGAACACGGTCTCCGGCGTGGAGCGTAAGCGACGTGCCGTCACGCGTCAGCGTCAGCTCGCCGTCGACGACCTCGTACGTCGCCGGGCGCCGGATGCTGACGAGTCGCGGAGGGAAGCCGAAGCCGAACTCGAGGACGCGCATGCCCATGAGCCGGGCGGTGATGAAGTGCCCCAGCTCGTGCACGAAGACCAGCACCGTGAGCAGCAGCAGGAACAGCAATACGGTTCGGCCGTCCATCAGACCATCGCTTTCGCCGTCAGCTCGCGGCGTACCTCGCGGTCGAAGGCGAGGATCGAGGCGAGATCGGGTGCGGCGCCAAGCGGCGATCGCGATGCGATCCCAAGCGCACGCTCCAGGACTCCGGCGATCGCCGTGAAGGCGAGATCGCCGTGCAGGAACCGCTCGACCGCGATCTCATCTGCCGCGTTGACCGCGATCATCGCAGCCGGGCCTTGCGAGGCGGCCTCGAGAACAATCGTGTAGCAGGGATAGCGGGCCGGATCGATCGGTAAGAACGACAGATCGCGCAGCTCCAGCCGTCGCACCGGCGACTCCAGGCGCTCGGGATACAGCAGCGCGTACTGGATCGGCAGCCGCATGTCCGGATCGGCGAGCTGCGCCTTGACGCTGCCGTCGGCGAAGCGGACGAGCGCATGCACCAGGCTCTGCGGATGGATGACCGCGTTCACCGCCGTGTACGGAAGGTCGAAGAGCCAGTGCGCTTCGATGACTTCATATCCCTTGTTGACGAGCGTGGCGGAGTCGACCGTCACCTTGGGGCCCATGTGCCAAGTCGGATGTTGCAACGCGCGCTCGGCGCTCATGCCGGGCAGCGCTTCGAGCGGCGTGTCGCGGAACGGTCCGCCCGACGCCGTCAGCGTCACCGACTCGACCGTGTCCAGATCTTCGCCGCGCAGGCATTGCCACAGCGCGCAGTGCTCGCTGTCCACCGGCCGGAGACGCTCGCCGGCGCCCTGACGCGCGCGCTCGCGCACCAGATGTCCGCCGACGACAAGCACCTCTTTCGCCGCGATGGCGACCGTCTTTCCGGCATCGAGTGCGGCGAGCGTCGGCCGCAGCGCGGCGATGCCGGGGATGCCGACGACCACCACATCGACGTCGTCGGCGCGGACGAGATCGATGACCGCATCATCGCCGTCCCGCTCCGCGACGACCACCCGCGCGCGCGCATCGCGCGCGAGCGCATCGCACGCCTCGGCACTCGTTCGGCATGAGAGCCCTACCAGACGCAGCCGATCGCGATGCGCGGTCGCGACTTCGATGGCCTGTCGTCCGATCGAGCCGGTCGCGCCGAGGACCGCGAGGCGAGCTTGCACTTGACCATTGTCCCCCGCGGCGCCTCCCCCGACGGGGGCCCCGTCCGGGGCCGACTGGTGGTAGAACACGACGACCGTGAGCGAACGCGAAGGGGCGCAGCCGGACGCCCGCTCCGAGCTGGAGCGGCTGCAGGCCACGCTACGAGAGGCGGCGACGCACCGCGACGCCGTCAAGCAGCGCACCGACGAGCTCCAGGGGCGCACCGCGTCGGAGATCGAGCGCCTTGACGAGGTCCTCGGGGCCGCGCGAGCCGAGGGCGAGCGTCTCCAGCACGACGAGCGTGACGTCCGCGAGCGGATGGACAAGCTCGCGCTGGAGCTGACCCGGGCCGACGCCGCGGACGAGAGCACCGGCGTCGAGCGCGAGCGGCTCGAGCGTGAGTCGCTCGACGAGCGCGATCGCGTCGAACGTCTGACCCGCGAGTTGGCGCTGATCGAGGCGACCATCACGCGCGCGACCGAGGAGCGGCAGCGCGCCGAGGCGCGCTCGCGCGACGCCGCGGACAAGCTCTTCGGCGAGCGCACGCAGCTCGAGGCCGAGACGCAGCGCACAATGGCCGAACGCGAAGAACGAAAGCGCTCCACTGACGCGGAGCGAACGCGCCTCGACGACACACGCGCCAAGACGCGCGCCATCGAAGCGGCCATCGGCGAAGGCTTGGCCGAGCGCGACCGCCTTGAGCGCGCCGAGCGCGAGATCGCGCTGGTCGAGACCACCATCCAAGCCTCGTCGTCGCCACGAGCCGCCACCGAACGCGCTTCGGCCCTGAGCGAAGCGACTCGTCACGGGCTCGACGCGGTCGACGCGGCGCTGCAGCGCGCGCAGAGCGAGCGCGATCGCGCCAAGGGCGAGGCCGCGGAGCTCCGGACGCGCACGCAGGAGGCCATCGCCACGGTTGGAAAGGCGCTGGCCGATGCGTCGACCGAGCGCGAGCGCCTGCTCCGTGAGGCGACCGCCGCGCATGAGGCCTTCGAGCGCGCGACGCGCGAGGCGACCCAGGTCGACGTGCGGCTCGGCGCGCTGGCCATGGACAAGGAGCGGCTCGAGCGCCGCGTCATCGAGGCGCGCGAGCGCTTCGCGCGGGATCTCGGCCAGCTCGACGCGGCCATCACCGCCGCGCGCGCGGAGCGAGATCGCGTCACGGCGCGACTGGCCGAGCAACGCGAGCGCGAGACCACTGCTCGCGAGGAGGTGGTCAAGCTCGACCAGGCCATCGAATCTTCGGCGCGCGAGCGCGAGCGGTTGGCGCAGCAGATCGCCGTCGAGCGTCAGCGTCTCGAGTCGGTGCGCCGCGAGCTCCTCCAGGTCGAGGCCTCGCTGATGGCCGCGACCGACGAACGGGATCGCCTCGATCGCGTGCGCCGCGAAGTCGACCACGTGCGCGCCCCCGCCGACCAGCCCGCGCAGCTCAGGCCGACGCCGCCGAGCGAGCCCGCCTCCTCCGATACGCCGCGCGCCGACACCACGACGCCGCAGGACCGCTCGCAACGCGGCATCCTCGGCGGCTGGGCCGCGCGCCGCTCCTAGCGGGCGGTCGTGGCCATCGACAGCATCACCCAGGCTCTGGGCGCCGTCACGGAAGCCCGAGACCGCCTCGAACGCGAGACCGCGGCGATGGCCGACCGCAGCAGCCGCCAGCTCGTCGAGCTCGACGAAGCGATCGCGCGCGTGCGCACGGGACGGGAACGCGTGCGTGCCGCGATCGACGACGAGCGGGCGCGGCTCGAACGGCTCGGTCTGGAGGAAACCCGTCTCGGCGTCGACGCCACGCAGCAGCAGCGGCGGGTCGAACGAATGCGGCAACAGCTCGAGAGGCAGGAGCGGGTGATCGATTTGCTCGAGAGAGACGTAGCGCGGGCCCGCGAGACGGCCTTCACGGCGGCAGCGTCGCAGGGCCAGACCCAGCTCCGTTCCGGCGCGGCTCGCCGGGCGCAGCGGGCACAACTGGAGCAGAGCCGCTCCGAGATCGCGCGCTGCAGCGCCGAGTACGCCTCGGCGGTCGCGACGTTCGAGGCCACGCCGAGCGCGCCGCCCGCGGCGAGCGACCTACCGGAGTTCGCGACGCGTCGCGAGCGCATCGAGGCGGAGCTCGCGGCCGAGCGTCAGAAGCGAGACGCGATCCCGGCCACCCGCGTCGCCACGAATTTCGTCGAACGCGTTTGGCTGGAGCGCCGTCAGCTCATCGAGTCGGACGTCGCGCGTATGGAGCGGGATCTCGCCGCACTCGATGAGGCCGAGGCGGAAGCACGGCACGCCATTGCTGAGCACGACGCGTTTCTCGCGACGCTACGGCAAGACGTTGACGCGACACGAACCCGCGTGCTCGCGGCGCACCGGCGTTTTGCCATCCTCGAGTCCACGTTCGAGGAGGACGACGCTCGGATCGCTCGCGGTGTCGCCGAGGCCGAGACCGCGGCGGCGGAGACGGCGATGATCGCGCGAGATCTCGAGATCGCGGCGCTGCCCACCGAGCGCGTTCGTCTCGAGGA
>VBHP01000119.1 GCA_005881435.1 Chloroflexota bacterium
CACAAACCGCGAGTCAGAACGGTCTTCATGAGCTTCCTCCTCACGGCGCGAAGTTGATGACAGTGAAGCGACCGATCTTGGTCCTGCCGTCCGGCGCCTCGACGTGGTAGAAGTACACGCCGGAGGCCACAAACTGGTTGTTGCGGTTCCGTAAGTTCCAGGTCACCTCTGATCCGCCGGTCGGATCGTTGTGCGTCAGCAGCTGCACCAGGATGCCGCTTGTCGAATAGATCCGGACGATGCACTGCGACGGCAGGTTCACGAATTTCAGCACCTTCGTGTTGGCCGTGAACTCCAGGGCGTTGGTCACGTAGTAGGGGTCCGGCACGGTGTGGATCTTGGCGAACACCGAATCGGCGGTCTTCGTCGGATCGAACGTCGAGCCGGTAAACTGGAATTGCGCCTTGAGGCCGGGTATCGCCGGGGGCCGGAACGCCGCTGCCTTGAAAGCGTAGGTCGGGGCTGATCCCGTCACGTTCCCCGCGTAAGTTCGCAGGCTCCACACCGTGTCATCTGCATGAGGAAGAAGTGTCCGGCGATGTAGAACGTGAACCCGTTGCCAGTCGCCGGTGGAGAGGCCGTAAACGCGACCGAGGTATCGGCGATCGGGGACAGGCGCGCTTGGTTCATGAGAACCGCCCCCGCGGTCGCCCCGGAGCCGCACTGCAGGGTGAAGGCCGGCGCGGGGTCGACGCAGAAGACGTCGGACCAGCTCAGGACGGCGTTGTTCAGGTCGGGCGTGCTCGCAGCCGGCACGCCGGCGAACGACAAGTCGTTCAGGAAGCCCCACCCCGTCCCGATCGTCGCGCCGAACGGCACCGGCATCTTGTGCGTCACGTCGACGACGGAGTCGATGCCACCGCTCGCCTTCCAATACACCTTGAAATCCGCCGCTCGCGTCACCGAAGCGAGCACCGGTTCGAGCGTGCGCATGGGGTTCGGCACGGTGAGGTAGCTCGTCACATGCAGCAGCAGACTCACGCCGGGGAGCGCGCCCGCCGTCTTCACGTTGGTTCGGCTGTTGAACACGGCGTCGATGCAGCCACTCGCCGGCGCGCACACGGCGGAATTGGGGCTCGACGTGTTCTCGTTCGCGGTGCCGGCCCACCACCGCGGCCCGTTCTCAGGCGAGTTCGCCGGGTCGCTGTTGGCGGACGCTCGGCCGTACGATTCGGTGCGCCAGGTGCCGGGTGATGAGACGGTGAGGCTCGCGTACATCGCGAAGCTGGAGTCGCCGCCGAACCGGCCTACTTTCGTCTTATCGACGCCGGTCACCGGCGCGTAGCGAGTCGTCGTCGAGTCCGAGTTCGTCCCATCCACGTTGAGCGGGATGACGGCCTTGGTCGCACCGGTCGGACCGACGCTCGTGAGGTAGTAGAGCGCGGGCGCGGCGGGCAAACCGAACGTCGGGGCGTTCCCCGGCTTGACCGAGTCGAGCGTGACCACGACCGACCCGCTCGCCAGGAGCTGCGGCACAAACACCGCCAGGCTGGTCTGGAACCCGTTGGTCGGCGGTTCCGGCCCCGAGAGGATCCCGGTGTTTGCGTCGACGGTGGGATCTGCCGCGGTGGGGTTAAGGGTGTCGCCGCGCGAGGAGAGCAGCACCGGCGTGGTGATCGAACCCGTCGTTTCCTGTCCCGACGGCTTGCGCGGAGTCACCTGCTTCGTGATCCTCGGCGACTCGAGGGACGTCGGACCGGACCGGAGGGAGTTCAGATCGAACGCCGTCACCGCGTAGAAGTACGTGAAGGAGTTCCTGGCCCCCCGGTCGACGAAGGTGAACGGCACCCCCGTGTCGCTGAGCGGCAGGAAGCCGCTCTTGCCGCCCACGACCGCAGTGTCCGCCCGCAAGATGAGAATCGACCCATCAGCGAGTTTCACGCGACCGCCCACAGGAATCTGCACCACCGGCCCGATGACCGGATGATCGACGTGGGGGCTCGTGGGCACAACGGGGTTCGCGTCGAAGGTGACAGGGCAGTCGGTCTGCACGCCCAGCTCTGGCGCGCAGTTGCCGGGATACTCGAATCCGCCTGTGTAATCGGTGATCACCGTGCCGGCGTAGTCGAACTGGGCGATCAACTGCAGATCGCCGGTCGTGCGCCCGCGGTAGATCCGATACCCTTCGACATCCAGTTGCCGGAAGTTGGGGTCGTACAGCGGTGATGTCCGATCCGCGGCCACGACGAAGAACGGGTCACCCGTCCGCTCGCTCGTGCTCGGCTGCCACGCGATCGTGACCTGATTGTTGCCGGGGACGAGGAAGAAATTCGGCGGGTCGGGGGCGAACGGCAGCAGGAACTTCGCGTCGAACACCGCCTGCGCCACGAGCGCTTTG
This sequence comes from Chloroflexota bacterium, assembly GCA_005881435.1. Classification (GTDB taxonomy): domain Bacteria; phylum Chloroflexota; class Limnocylindria; order P2-11E; family CF-107; genus CF-107. The sequence goes on from VBHP01000119.1 coordinate 2,339, forward strand.
TTGAGCATTGAACCGGGTACGCTTTTCACCTCTTCCTGGTCGATGACGCCGTTGACGTTCGCGTCTGTGGCGCTGAGCCACCCAGTCGCCTTGTCGATCACCCGCACCGATTCCGGATGGGCCACCAGCCCGGCCGCACTCCCTGGGAACCCCGGCTGGAGACCATTGCCGCTGGCCCCGATGAACGGATTCACGTCGCTCGTCGCCGCGGCCTGAAGGTACGCCACGACGATGGTGCGCGCCTCCCCCGCATTCAGCGTGAACGGCCCTGACGACATGAAGAAGCGGGTGTCGACGGGCTGCTGAAACAGGAAGCACCAATGGCGCTTCAACGCCGCGCTGTCGGGCGTGGTACCGCCCGCCGACAGGCTGCAGGGGTTGTCCCCAGCGGCCGGGTTGGTGCCCGAGAGATAGCGGTACATCTGATGCACCCCCACCGGGTCAGGATACCCGAGCGCCGAGTTCAAGGTGTTCGAAAACAGCGTGAGCCCGAGCTCTTTGCCGTTGTTGCCGACTGGGGACTTGAGGTATTTCACGCCGGTGAACCCCGGCGCCACGACGAGGGGCGCGGGCGAGAACGCTTCCAGGGGGAAACTCCAGTTGGGCTCGAGGAAGTCGCTCTTGTAGCAGAATCCCAAGTTGAAGACGACATCTGGAGTGGAGTAGTTTTTCGACGCGTCCCCGACGTCGCAGTCTTCGAAGAAGGCAGCGAACAGGTTGCTAATGGCGTAACCCCCGTCGGGGATTTGGAGGCCGTATTTCGCCTCGTTCAAGGCCTGGAACCTCTTGCCGACGTCACACACCTCCTGTTGCACGGCGGGGTCGATCGTGGCGTTCTGATACTTGGCGCAGTCCGACGCCGACACGTTGTAGAACGTGTAGACGAAGTAGACGATGTCCTGGTTGCCGGTGGGGAAGTTCCACGCCATTCCCCGCTCCTCGACCATGATCCCCATCGGATGTGTGCGCGCCGACCCGGTGAACACCGGATTGCCATCCCACACCCGCACCCAGAGATCCTCCTGGGAGATGCTGATCCCGCTTCCGTCGCGGGCCACCGCGCCTTGACCGGCGCGGTTGATCAGCACGGAGTTGAAGATCGCGGTGTCACGGACGTAGGCGCCGTTCGGCCAGCCGCCGGGACCCGCGTCCACTGGGCTCAGCGAGTTGTAGATCTGGGTAATTCCCTCGCCCTCGGCCTGATCGCCGCGCGGGTCCATGAAGAACGCACCCACGGTGTCGCCGGCCCAGGGAAACCCCGCATTCGCCGGGATCACACCGCCGAGCTGCAGCCCGGAGTTGAAGATGTAGCTGTCCGGCGTGCCCTTGGGCCAGAACCCGCCCTCCAGCACCGGCGAGAGGGTGGAATCGACGCACACCTCACCCGTGTTGGTGATAGGGCAGAGGAGGCGGTTGACGTTCATAACCGCCACGGCGGACGAAAACAGATTGACCGCGCGCGCCCTCCCGGGCCGGGGTTTGGCCGACGCCGACATCACCCCAAAGACCGCCGTGACCAGGGCGACGGCGACGCACACCCGGGCTGCGCGAAGAAAGAACGCTGTTGCTCGCATGATCGACCCTCGAGTGAAGTGCACGTGGGGCGGTGCCCGGCCACACCGGGCCACCGCCCCATTGATCAGTCGACGCTCAGAAGTTCAGCTCCGCGCCCAAGCGGATGGTGCGTGGCGCGCCATACATGGTCTGGACCCCGAGCAGCAAATTGTACTCGGCGTTGAAGGCCCGCTGCTGCTCGCCCACACTGAACACGCCGTCGCCGTTGCCCCAGCGTGCCTCCGTGCGCTGCAGCATCACGCAGTTCACCGGACTAACCCAGGTCGAACAGCCGCCGGTGAGGTCGACGTCACCATTCGGGCGCAGGTTACTGGCCGCCTCCGCCTTGAGATCCTGAAACTCGGTCGCGAGAACGGTCGACCGGTTCAGGGGATTCACCACGTCTCCGGTCTCGGCGAAGAGCCGCACGACGTTGCGGAAGTTGAGGACGTTGCGCGCATCGGCGAACAGCTGCCAATCCATCGCGCCGACCTTGACTCCCTTGGTGATGCGGACGTCGAGGTTCTTGGTCCAGGGCAAGGTCGACGTGTTGATCGGCTCGATCGAGTTGCTCTCGAGCCCGAACCCGCTGCGGGGAGCCAACGACGGGTTGGTCGGGTCGTTGCCACCACCTGTGTTCCGGATGCGCGTGTACGGCAGACCGCTCACCGCCCGGAACGTGGCAAAGACGCCGACGCTCTGCAGCAGTGCCCCCACGGCCGTGCCCTTGCGCCAGTCGTTCGGGACGGTCAGCGCGACCGTGCCAACGATGTTGTGCAGTCGATTGTCGTCGGTCGGCAAGGCCTGCTCGGGCGGCGGGAGCCGGTCACCGGTGACCCCCTGCACTTGCCGCGCGGACGTGCGCAAGTAGGAGAACGGATCGGACCCCGTATTCCGCGCGATCTGGAGCGTGTAGGCCACCGCGGCATTCAGCCAGGTCCCGACCCGTCGGTCGAGCTTCACGTCGATCCCTCGGGCGTACCCGAAATCGGCGTTTGTCAGGATGTTGACGTTCACCGTCTTCCCCGGGAAGGCGGGGTCGTTGTACGACCTGATCCGGTAGGCTGGCTCGGACACGAAGTCTTTGTTGTACGCCGACACG
>VBHP01000067.1:0-10267 GCA_005881435.1 Chloroflexota bacterium
GGACTCCTTCCGTGAGGGAGGCGGTCGGCACGCTCTCGGGCGGGAACCAGCAGAAGGTCGTGCTGAGCAAATGGCTCAACACGAAGCCACGGGTCTTCATCCTCGACGAGCCCACGCGCGGTCTCGACGTCGGTGCGAAAGCGGAGGTCCACCAGATCATTGACGAGCTCGCGCACGAGGGGCTCGCTATCGTCTTCATCAGCTCGGAGCTCCCGGAGATCCTCGCCATGAGTGACCGGATCCTGGTGATGCGCGAGGGCCGCCAGATGGCCACGCTCGAGAGTGCGGGGGTCACCCAGGAGCGACTGCTGACGGCCGCGATGGGACAGGAAGAGCCTTCAGCGGGGGCCGGCCCGTAATGGTGCGCCGTATTCGGCCCGAGCAGGTACGGGAGCTGACGCTCCTCTTCATCCTGGTGGCCGCGGTGGCCTTCTTCGCGACGCAGATTCCCGGCTATGTGTCAGGACGGACGTTCACCGACATCAGCACCGGACTCGAGGTCATCGCCGTCGTCGCCGTGGGACAGACGCTCGTCGTGCTCACCCGGAACATCGACCTCTCGGTCGGTTCGGTCGTAGGGCTGGTCGCGTATTTCGTGGGAACTCTGCTGGCGAACGAGCCTGGTCTGGCGCCGGCGGTGCCGGTCGCGATCGCCATCGCCCTCGGCAGCGCGCTCGGCGCGATCAACGGCACGATCGTGGCGTACGGCCGGGTGCCCGCCGTCGTCACCACACTCGGCACGCTGGCGATCTATCGCGTCGCGCTGGTCGAGCTGTCCGGGGCGAAGACGGTCACCACCGACTCCCTTCCGGCCTGGCTGCTGGACCTCCCGCGGTCGTCGCTCGTCTCGCTGGGCGATCTTGATATTCGATCTCTGGTCGTCGTGGCGGTCGCGGTCGTCATCGCCTTCCAGCTGCTCCTCTATTACGCGCCGTACGGACGGCGGCTCTTCGCCATCGGCTCCAACCCTGACGCGGCGCGTGTCGCCGGCCTTCCGCTGCAGCGAGACGTATTCGTCGCATTCGTGTTGAGCGGAGCCCTCGCCGGGCTCGGCGGCTTCCTGTTCCTGGTGCGCTTTGGGAACATCACCGTGGTCGCCGGTCAGGGGCTCGAATTACAAGTGGTAGCGGCAGTCGTCGTGGGCGGCGTCAACATCTTCGGCGGGAGCGGATCGATGGTGGGAGCGCTGCTGGGCGCAGCGCTGATCAACCTGCTCCAGCAGAGCCTGCTGCGCTGGCCCGCGGCCAACCCGTTCGTGCAGGACGCCATCCTCGGTCTGCTGATCCTGCTGGCGGTGGCGTCAGACAAGGTCGTCCTCGAACGCCTGCGCACGACCTGGGTTCGCGCCCGCCGACGCGACGACGAGCGTGCGACAGCGAGCGCGGCAAAGCAGGTCACCCCTGGCGCCTGAGCTCTTCCGACGGCTGCGGAGCTGGGAGGGCCTCCTGCTTGGGGTCCTCGCGGTGATCGTCGTGGTGACGGCCGCGGCTGTTCCCGGCTATCTCCACCCGCAGAACCAGATCAACCTTCTCGAGCTCAGCATCGAGAAGGCGATCGTCGCGCTGGCGCTGTCGTTCGTCATCGTCAGCGGCGAGATCGACCTCTCGATCGCCTCGGTGATGGGACTCGCGGCGGTCCTCGTCGCCTGGCTGCGCCAGCAAGGCGTACCGGTTGAGGTCGGGATCGTCGCTGCCCTCGCCGCCGGCACCCTGTGCGGGCTCTTCAACGGATATTGGGTCGCGATCGTCGGGCTGCCATCGCTCGCGGTCACACTCGCCGGTTTGATCGGATACCGCGGCGTCGCCCTGCTGCTGGTGGAGGACCGGTCTATCGGCGGGTTCCCGGACTGGTTCAACCGGCTCGGCCAACAGCCGCTCGTCGGCCCGTTTCCGCTGGCGCTCATCGTCTTCGCCGCGCTCGTCGTGATCGCGACAGTGTTGCTGCAATTCTCCGGCTTCGGCCGGTATGTCTACGTCGTCGGGAGCAGCCGCGAGGTCGCACGGTTCTCCGGCGTTCGCGTACCGCGCGTCAAGATGGCCGTTTTCGCGATGAGCGGGTTGACCGCTGCGTTCGCCGGTGTGCTTCTCGCCGCGCGCCTGGGTGCGGTGCGCGGCAGTACCGCTGAGGGCTTCGAGCTCGACATCATCACGATGGTCCTGCTCGGCGGCGTCAGCATCTTCGGCGGCTCGGGATCGATGGCCGGCGTGATCCTCTCGATCCTGGTCATCCTCAACCTGCGCAACGGGCTTGCCCTGGCGAACGCGACCGGAAACACGCAGGCGGGGGTCATCGGTGCGCTCTTGATCTTGTCCGTGCTCGTGCCAAATCTCATCGCCGCCGCGCGCGCCCGCGCCGTACGCAGCGCGAGGGTCGAGGCCGGACGCCGGAGTCTTCCCAGCGCCAAATGACCGGTGTTTCTCGGAGCCAGATATAGGATTGGCCGGCGGCAATCGCCATCAGGCGGCGGCCGAGGGGGAGGAGTACAGCGTATGCGTATCCAACACGGCGCCGCGCTGAGTCTGCTCGCTATATCGGCGCTCGTGATCGCCGCGTGCGGCGGTCCCGCTGCCGCGCCCAGCGCAACGGTAAGCGCGACGGCGAGCGCGACTCAGGCGGCTAGCCCCAGCGCTGCCGGCGTCGCAAAGGCCACTCCAGGTCAGAGCGTCAAGATGATGCTGCTGCCGAAGTTCCTGGGAATCCTTCCGTTCACTCAGGCCAACAAGGGCGCCACCGAGGCGGAGGCCGAACTCAAGAATGGGACGACGCATGCATTCGTCGGACCGACGGCGGACAACAGCGTGCAAGGACAGATCGAATTCATGACGAACGCCTCCACTCAGGGCTATAAGGTCGTGATGATCTCGAACAACGCCGGAGACCAGATCGCGCCGGCGGCGCAGGCGGCGCAGGCTGCGGGCGTCAAGATCGTCGCGTGGGACTCGCCGATCCCGTCGGCGAAGGGCGAGAGCCTCTTCGTTGCCCAGGTCGATTTCAATGAGACCGGCAAGGTCATGGCCGACATGGCGATCAACCTCATGGGCGCCGGCGGCGGCAAGTTCGCGATCCTCTCGGCGTCACCTGACGCAGCCAACCAGAACGCCTGGATCAAGGCGCTCAACGACGCGCTGAAGGATCCTAAGTACGCCAAGCTCCAACTGGTCGACACCGTGTACGGGAACGACCAGTCCGAGAAGAGCTACACGCAGGCCCAAGCGCTCGTCGCCAAGTATCCCGATCTCAAGGTGATCATGGCCCCGACGACCGTCGGCATCGCCGCGGCGGCGAAGGCCATGCAGGACGGGAAGCTCTGCGACAAGGTGAAGGTGTCCGGGCTCGGACTCCCGAGCGAGATGGTGTCGTACACCCTCAACGGGTGCGCACCGCAATTCGCCCTGTGGAGCTTCGTCGACCTTGGCTACCTCACGTACTACGCCTCCTATCTGCTGGCAACGGGCGCGATCAAGGGCGCCGATGGCGAGCAGTTCGAGGCCGGCCGCATGGGCACGTTCAAGATCACAAAGGACCCGACCCGCTCGGACGGACTCCGTGTGCTCATGGGTCCGTTCAAGCTCTACGACAAGAACAACGTCGAAGCCGAAGCGAAGTAGGTCTTCGCGTTCTCGACGCGATCCCGGGCCCGCCACGAGGTGGGCCCGGGACGCGTCCGGGGACTGAGTGCAGCGCGCCTGCTTCTACCTGCGGCTCTATCCGGGGACCGAGGACGAGTACGATCGACGCCACGCGGCCATCTGGCCAGAGCAGCAGGCCGCGATCCGCGACGCCGGCATTCGCAATATGACCGGTTTTCGGCGGGGGACCGACGTCTGGTATTACGCCGAGTGTCACCCCGACGCAAAGAGCGCCTTCAAGAAGTTCGGCGCGTCGAAGGCGAATGCCAAGTGGAACGATTTCTTCCGCCCGATCATCGCCGAGCTGGCGCGGCCGAATGGGGAGCGCATCTGGTTCGAGGAGATCTTCCACGCCAACGGCGGCGGTCGAGGCCGCTCCGAGCGTGGCCTCTTCGCGCTCGTCGTTCATCCGGACCGGATCGCGGAATACGATCAGCGCCACGCCCAACCGTGGCCCGAGATGATGGCGGCGCTCGACGTTGCCGGCTTCCACAACTACAGCGGTTTCCGCCGCGGCTCGCAGGTCGTCTACTACGGCGAGTTCTATCCGGACATGAGGACGGCGATGCGCACGATCGGCGCGACGGACGTAAACCGTCGCTGGAACGTTTCGTTCGAAGGGATCATCACGACTATCACGGACCAGACCGGCGATCTCCTAACCGCACGCGAGGTCTTCCATCAGGACTGATCACGACGGCACCGGCGCGTCCTGACGTAGCAGGTTTTCGGTCTTCAGCTCGGCCCAGAGGTCCTGCGGGATCCGCTGCCCGAAGGCCGCGACGTTGCGGCGCACCTGCTCCGGGCGCGACGCGCCGGGGATGACCGAGGCGACGCTGGGATGTCCGAGCGGGAATTGCAGCGCGGCCGCGGCGAGAGGCACGTTGTGCCGAACGCACACGGCCTCGATCCGGCGCACGCGCTCGAGGATCTCCGGCGGAGCCGACGCGTAGTTGTAGTGCGCTCGGGGCGCCGCCCCAGTCGCGAGGATCCCGGACGAGAACACCGCGCCGATGACGAACCCGACGCCGCGCTCGACGCAGCGCGGGAACTCATCCTGGAGCACCTCCTGATGCAGCAGCGTGTACGGCATCGCGACGAGGAAGAAATCCATGTCGAATAGATCGAGGAACCGCGGGATCAGGCCGCGTGCGTTGATGCCAGCGCCGATCCCACGGATCAGGCCCGCGCGCTTGAGTTCGGACAGCGCGCGAAAACCGCTCGCGGCCAACTGTGCGAAGTGGGCAGTGAGTCTCTGCTCCGGCCTGTGGTAACCGAGATCCAGGTCGTGGATGATCGCGAGGTCGTATCGCGTCACTCCGAGCCGCAGCTGGCTCTGCTCGTAGGCGCGCATGATCCCGTCGTAGGAGTAGTCGAAGACGACCTCGAAGCGCAGGCCGCCCGTCCACGGCGCGGTGCTGAAGCGCGCCGGATCAGCTGGCGGCCGCAACCAGCGGCCGACTTTCGTGGACAGCACGTACTCACCCGGCGGCCGGTCGCGAAGACCAGCTCCGGTGCGCAGCTCCGAAAGCCCGCGCCCATACCAGGGCGCGGTGTCGAAGTACCGGATGCCGGCGTCCCACGCCGCGCGAAGACAGGCGAACGCGTCCTCTTCGGGGACGTTGACGAACAGCTCGCCGATGGACGCGCCGCCGAAGCCCATCTGCGTGAGCCGCACGTCCGTCCCCCCGAGCTGTCTGGTGTCCGCGGGATTCATTGAATCAGCGGCCATCCGGCCATCACATCGAGTCCGGCTCTCAGTACATGAGGAAGCCACCGGAGATATTGATCGTCGCTCCGGTGATGTAGCGGGCGTGATCGCTTGCGAGGAAGACGACGGTTCCGGCGATTTCCTCGGGCTCGGCAACATAGCCGAGTGGCGTCTGTTGCTTGATCGCTTCGTAGACTGCTGGCTCCAGATCGGTCATGAGCATCGGCGTGTTCACTTGCCCCGGCGAGACGGCGTTGACCGTAATCTGGTGTGCCCCGAAGGATCGCGCGAGCCCCCGCGTCATCGACACCACGCCCCCCTTCGACGCCGCGTAGACGACCGATCCGCCAAAGCCGCCGGTCCACCATCCCTGAGAAGCGAACGTGATGATGCGGCCACCGCGCCCCTGAGCGACCATCGCTTTTCCTGCCGCGCGGCACAGAAAGAACGCCGCTTTCAGATTGATGTCCTGCTGAAGGTCCCAGTCATCCTCAGTGATCTCGTCGAGAGAGTTCCGGCGTCGCAGGACGGCGGCGAGGTTCGCCAGCACGTACAGATTCCCGAGCTCCTGCCGCGCGCGGGCGACGACGGCGTCCTGTCGCGAAAGGTCGCGTAGATCCGCGGCCATGCCGATGTGCGGGCCGCCTCCGAGCGCGGCGACGAGCTCGTTCAGCCTGCCCTGGTCGAGATCGACCGCCATCACCCGCGCACCCGTCGTAGCGAATGCGCGAGTCACGGCCTGACCGATCCCGCCGGTCGCGCCCGTGACGATGACGCCCTTCCCCTCGAGTCCGGCGCCGACGCTCCAGGCCATCGTCTTCTTCTCTGACGAACCTAGACCTTTGCCAGGACCCTCTCGCTGCGGAAAGAGTCGACGACTTTCTCGATGACCTCGATACCAAGACCAGGCTTCGCCGGCGGATACATGAATCCGTTGACGTGCCCGAACGGCTCGGTCACCAGTTCGTGCTGCATCGGATTGCGCAAGGGCTTGAGCTCGAACAATTTGCAGGCCGGCGAGCTGAAGCTGATGGCGAGGCTCGCGGCAGTCGCGATCGCCGATGACCAAGCATGAGCGTTCGCCTGGCGCCGGTAATACTCGACGCGCTCAGCGACCTTCTTGAACCCGGTGATCCCCTCGGCCCGACCCGGATCGACGCCGACGACATCCACCGTGCCGGTCTGCAGGATCCGCTCGTACCCGTCGAGGTTCCACTCCTTCTCGCCGTAGGCGATGAGGGTGGTGCTCTGTCGCCGCAGATCGGCGTAGCCGCTCGGATCCCACGCGCCCAGGGGCTCCTCGATCCAGGTTAGGTCGTATTCCTCGAACGCCTTCACGCGCCGGAGGGCGGTCGCGACGTCCCATTTGATCGCCCAACCGCAATCGACCATGAGCCACGCGTCCGGTAGTCCCTGGCGCATCCGGCGGACGTACTCGACGTCCCGATCGTGCTCGTACCCGAGACGCGCGTTGCCGCGCTTTCCGAACCCGACCTTCACGCCATGGAGACCCGGCGCGACCCACTCTTGCGCCTCCTCGACCATGCGCCCGATCTCCTCGTGGTGCGCATGGCACGAAGCGATGGCCGGCAGCTTCTCGTGAACAGCGCCACCGAGCAGCTGCAGGACCGGGACGCCCAGGACTTTGCCCTTCACATCCCACAGCGCGATGTCGATCGCGCTGATCGCGTAGCTCGCGATGCCGCCGTTGTACCCATACCACCAGGCCTGGTCGTGGAGCGAGCGCCAGATCGCATCCGTATCGAGAGGGTCCTTGCCCACGACGCGTTCGGCCATTCCGTCCACGATCGCTTTGGTCGCGAGGCTCGCTTCGGGAAACTGCGTAATCGACTCGCCCCATCCGACGATCCCGTCGTCGGTGGTGACCTTCACGAGGCAGAGATGGCGCAGCGCATTGAAGTCGTTGGGCTCCGGGTAGCTCACTGGAATCGGCTCGACCTTCACCACCCGCGACATCGCGACCCTCGGGACGGCGCCATGACCGCGATCGTAAGGCGTCGGCGCGAGCGCGGCGCGTCGACCTTTTGACACCGGCCATGGCGTCCGCGTAGCTTCAGCCTCCGCTAGCTCACGGCACTAAGGAGCGCAACGACGTGGCCAAGCTTCGTCTGGGAGTGATCGGTGCCGGCTCGTGGACGGTCAGCTCCCATCTCCCCAACCTGGAACGATGGCGTGATGTCCTTGAGTTCACCATCGTCAATCGGCGGAACGCCGAGCTCCTGGACCGGATCAAGGGCAAATTCGGTTTCCGCCTGGCGACGACGAGATGGGAAGACGTCATCGCCGAACACTGCGACATCGTCGTCGTCGGCACTCCGGTCGGGAAGCATCATCTCCAGACAAAAGCAGCGCTCGAAGCCGGCTCGCAGGTGCTGTGCGAAAAGCCGTTCACGATCGACCCGGCCGACGCTTGGGACTTGGTAGACGTTGTTCGGCGAACCGGCAAGGACGTCGTCATCGCGTACGGCTGGAACTATCGCCCGATGGTCATCCAAGCGCATCAGCTGATGCACGGCGACGGCGGCGTCGGAGACATCGAACAGGTGACGATCCACATGGCCTCGGCGACGCGCGAGTTGCTGTCCGAGACCGGCTCGTATCCCGATGCCGACCCAGAGCTGATCCCGGCGCCCGCGACGTGGAGTCGACCGGAGACATCGGGCGGCGGCTACGCGCAGGCGCAATTGACCCACGCCCTCGGCGTCGTCTTGTGGCTTACCGGCCTGCGCGGGCAAAGCGTTTTCGCCTTCATGTCCGCGCCGCTTCGTGCGAAGGTCGAGCTGCACGACGCCATCAGCATCCGGTACACGAACGGAGCGATCGGTACGCTCGGCGGAGGCTCCGCTTATACCGGCGCCGGGAACAACCGCCATCAGCTCTACATCCGGGCGATCGGTTCGCTGGGCCAGTTGATGGTGGATTTGGAACGGAACGTCCTGTGGCGATACCGGTCACCCGATGACGACATCACCGTACCGCTGGACCAAGACGCCGGGCTGTACGACTGCCGAGGCCCGGTCGACGCCGTCGTTCTGGCCGGGCTGGGTCGGCCGTACGCGAACAACTCGCCCGCCGAGCTCGGCGCCCGAACGGTGGAGATCCTCGCCGCGGCCTATCGAAGCGCAAAGAGCGGTCGCGTAGAACAGATATCCACGTGAGTACCGTAGAACTTTGACCGGGTCGCAGATTCGCGCGGTTCGATGATTTTCATGTACGGCCCGTCGACTTCTTGCATACCAGCGTCGCCGTTTGGTTCATCGCGCGACTGCTCCCGTGAGAATGCGTTCGGCTCCTCCATAGGCGAACGGGCTTAAGCCGAACCATCGGCCGAACAGCGAGCGTGCGTCCTCCTCGCCGTCGAGACGAACCGAACCTGCGGCGGTCGCGTCGGCGAGGCGCAGGCGTCCAAGCCACACCGCGGTCAATGCCGCGAGGTCAGCTTCGACGGCGAGCTCTACGTCGAAGCCTTCGTCTGTGAAGCAGAGATCCACGGCCGGCGGTTCAATTCGCAACCAGAACGACCGTCGGGGTCGTCGGAAGTCGAAGCGGACGACGGTCCGAGCGCGTCGGACCGTGTGGATTTGCACTCGCCGTCGGATGAACCACATCAGCAGCACGGGATCCAGCTGGCCCGACGGTAGGTCGGCGCCGCCCCAGCGATAGCCCCACGCGCCTAACGCTTCAACGACCGCTCGCAGCTCTTCGCCAGCCGCGGTGAGGTGATAGCTGAAGCCGCGCCCCCTCTCTGCAGGTCTTCGTTCGACGACGCCGGCGATCGCGAGCGAGGTGAGGCGCTGCGTCAGCAGATTGCGCGAGATCCGCGGAAGTCCGATCTGAAGCTCGCTGAACCGATGGCTGCCGTTGAGGAGCTCGCGCAAGATGAGCGGCGTCCAGCGCTCAGCGAAAATCTCCGCGCCACGAGACACCGGGCAGAACTGGCCGTATTCCGGCACCCACACAGTCAACGCCTCGCATCGCCAAACTGCAAGTTCATTTTTTGGACTTCCGCCGCCTACATCGGGCATCGATCGTCCAGCTGGCCGAACGGGAGGTGCCAAATGAGAAAGCTCACAATCACACGCCGCATCAGCAGACGAGGCTCGCGATCCCTTTGGGTCGTTGCGCTCGTTGTGCTAGCAGGTCTGATCATCGCTAATACCTCGGTCGCGTTGGCAACGCCGCCCTCGGGAGTGAAGAGCGCGCCTATTGCCAAGGGACGCTTCGTTGACATCTACGTCAAGGCCAAAACGGATATCGATCCCGGCATGAGGACCGACTTCTGGCAGGCCGTGATCAATACGAAGGGATCATCGGATCTGGAGATCCTGCAGAACACGATCGCGCCGGGCGGTACCTTCGGCTGGCATAGTCACCCCGGTCCCAGCCTCGTGATCGTCAAGTCCGGCACGGCGACGTTCTATCTCGCCAGCGATCCGACCTGCACGCCGCACGTGGTCATGGCTGGATCTGGATTCGTGGACTCGGGCGGAGATGTGCATGTCGTCCGAAATGAGGGCAGTGTCGATCTCGTGACGGTCGTCGCCTCGCTCATTCCGGCGGGCGAGACGAGACGAATTGATGAGCCGAACCCGGGCAATTGCCCCTTCTGAGGTCGCAATCCCAATAGACGAACAATGCGAGGGGCCGCCGCGAAGGTCCGGCCCCTCGCCCGTGCGGCGCAATTCAGGTACCAGGGGGCTGAGCAATCTCGTGGGGGGCGTACGTCCCGGCTGCCCAGCCGCCAGACATCGCGAGTCAACTGATCTTCGCTTAACACAGGTCGGCAGTCGCCCGATTGGCTAGTGCACGAATGAGTCGCCAGCCCAACGACGCCGCGTGCTAATCAGCGATCCCGCGTCTTCTCCGTCATAGACCGCTTTCTCGACGGACGGCATTAGCCATGCGC
>VBHP01000067.1:10330-11581 GCA_005881435.1 Chloroflexota bacterium
ATGCCGCGAAGTGGCGTTTGACGTGGTCCAGGTGGATCGGTAGCGCCTGCCGATACTTCTGCTCGCCCGCGTCCGTCAGTGCGATGTGCAAACTCCGTCTGTCGCCTGGGCGAGCGAGTCGCTGGACCAGCCCGGCCTCCTCCATGCGGTCGATGAGCCTCGTCAGCCCGCTCTTGCTGAACAGGAGGGCGCTGGCCAGTTGAGTCATCGTGAGGCGCTGGGCAGGCGCCATGCGCAGCTGGGCGAGTGCATCGAACCACGTGAGCGGCAGGTCACAGGCCGATTCGAGCTCGCGACTGAGGATGGTTTCCAGCGCCTTGTGGGCCGTGAGGAATGCACCCCAGGCATTCAGCCGTGGAAGACTTAGGAGCCTCCGACCTAGCTCCGCAACGTCGACATCCTTGCCGTGCGGTCTCAACGAGGGTCTGCTCGCTGTCCGGGTCGTGGCTTTCCGGCTCACTACCTTCATCGCTCAAACCTAGCACGATTGTTTGCGGTGCAGACAATTCCCGAAGGATCTTTACCCTTGACGATAGTACTCTAAGCAACTATTGTGACCGCACAGTGTTTTTGCCGCCAGGCGAGGAGGACAGAGGTGAGCTGGACAGTCGATCCGATGCATACGCAGGTTGAGTTTTCCGCAAAGCACATGGGGCTGATGACCGTGAAGGGGCATTTCACCGGCGTGCGAGTGTCGATCGATCTCAACGAGGACGACTTCACCGCCTCCGCGGTGGAAGCAACGATCGATACCCGGTCGTTGGTCACCAACGACGCGCGTCGCGACGCACACCTGAAGTCACCCGACTTCCTGAACGTCGAGCAGTTTCCGGCCATCCATTTCAAGAGCACGCGCGTCGAGCGCGCCGCGCACGACCAGTACAAGATGACAGGGGAGCTGACGATCCGAAACGTGGCGCGGACTGTCACCCTGGACGTCGTCTACTCCGGTCAGGCGAAGGATCCAATGGGCGGCGTTCACGCCGGTTTCAGCGCGTACACGACCATCAACCGCAAGGACTGGGGCCTCACCTGGAACGTCGCGCTCGAGACCGGCGGCCTGCTCGTGGGCGAAGACGTCAAAGTTGCACTCGAAGTCGAGGTGCTCAAGGCGGCTGAAGTAGCCAATGTCGCTTGAGCGGCAAGTCTTAATGTCGATGAGCACCGGCCGAGGCAAGAGGATCCGTGTTGGCATCATCGGCGCCAATCCGGATCGCGGCTGGGCGGCGCAGGCGCACATTCCTGCGTTGA
>VBHP01000067.1:11586-41836 GCA_005881435.1 Chloroflexota bacterium
GAGATCACGGCACTCTCGACGACGCGACGCGGAACTGCAGAGGCTGCCGGCAAGCTCTTTGGCGTGCCTGTTGTCTTCGACAACCATCAAGAGCTCGTGAACAGCCCGACTGTGGATGTCGTCGCTGTGACCGTGAAAGTGCCTCATCACCTCGAGCTCGCGACCGCTGCGCTCGAAGCGGGCAAGGCCGTGTACTGCGAATGGCCGCTGGGCAACGGCTTGAAGGAAGCGGAGACCCTGGCCGCCCTGGCGAAGAACAAAGGGGTTCTCGCCGTGGCGGGTCTGCAGGCGCGCTCGGCGCCATCAGTGACGTACGTACGGGACCTTATCAAGCAAGGCTATGTTGGCGAGGTGCTCTCGACCACGTTGATCGGTTCGGGCATGGGTTGGGGGCCGACAGTGGAGCCGTTCAACGTCTATCTCAACGACAAGAAGAACGGCGCGACGATGCTCTCGATCGCGCTCGGCCACGCGGCCGACGCGTTATGTCACTGCCTCGGCGAGATCCGAGAGCTCTCGGCCACCATGGCGATGCGCCGAAAGTCCTTCACGGTCGCGGGGACGGGCGAAAGCATGCCGATGGCGGCGGATGATCAGGTCGCTGTCAGCGGACTGCTCGAGGGCGGGGCGGCATTCTCGATCCATTACCGCGGCGGGAGCTCGCGCGGCACCAACCTGCTCTGGGAGATCAACGGCACCGAGGGCGACCTGCAGCTGACGGCCGCCGGCGGCCAGGCCCAGCTCTTCGAGATGACCATACGGGGCGGCAAGGGGACGCAGTCGTCGCTCGCGAGCTTGCCGGTGCCAGAGAAGTATCGGTGGGCGCCGCCGCAACCGGGGCTCGGCACTAACGTCGCGCAAGCGTATGCGCGTTTCGCTTGCGACTATCGCGACGGAACGCACCTCTGCCCGACCTTTGAAGACGCAGTCACGCGCCATCGCATGCTGAACGCGATCGAGATCGCAGCCGCGACCGGTCAACGTCAAAGGCTGAGTTGATCTCGCGAATTCCCAGTGCGAAGCCCGACCGTATCTTCACGTTCGGGTTCGTATTGGTCGGGCTCGCGACGCTCGCGCAAGCGTCCAGCCTGATGCTCGTCAACACCTCCATCGGGCTCGTCGTCGTTCGAGAATTCGGTCTCGGTCCACAAGTTGTTGGCGCGGTGATCGGGGTGCAGGCGACCTGCGCGCTCGTGTCCCGTTTCCCGGTCGGTTCGTGGAGCGACCGCTACGGCTCACGGCTCTTCGCGTTCGGTGGCGCCGGGCTGATGGTCGTGTCGTGCGTCGCGTTCATCCTCTCGATGTCGATCCGGGTCGCCATCCCCATCGGCGGTGGCGTGCCAGTTCTTCTCGTGCTTGCATCCATGCTCAGCGGCGTGGCGCTCAGCACGTTCTCCACCGCGGCGAGCACGTATATCGCGTACACCGTGCCGATCTCGCGGCGCGCGGAGGCCGTCGGCTACTACGGCGTGCTCCAAGGTCTCGCGCAGGGATTCGGCGCGGGGGTCAGCATCCTGATCATCGACGGCGTGGGCTTCAACGCGCTCTACGCGATCGGCGCGGCCGCAACGGTCGCCGCCGCACTCCTGTCGCTGGGCCTGCGCGAAGGCAGCCATCCGGAGAGCGCGACGCCGATGGGAATCGGGTTCCGGCTCCACCGTGGCGTGATCGCGCCGTCGCTCGCGCAGTACGCGGTCATCGTGGGTAACGGCGCCGCATTCAGCTTCATCCCACTGCTCGGCGTCTCGCGCGGCGTCGCGAACCCCGGCCTCTACTTCACCGCCGTCGCGATCTCGTCGATCGTCGCGCGCCTGCTGACCGGAAGGATCGCCGACCAGCGCGGCCGGTTCGCCGCGATCGTGCCGGGCATGATCGTGACCGCGGTCGGCATGTACATCGTGTCGAGCGCGGCCAGCGCTGAAGCGTTCATCCTCGCCGGCGCGGCGGTGGGCATTGGCTTTGCGACTGCCCAGCCCGCGCTCCAGGCGCTTGCGATCGATCTCGCCGGGCCCGCGGAGCGAGGCACGGCGATGGCAACGTTCTGGGCCTTCACCGACTTCGGCGTTATCACCGGCTCGTTCGTCTCGGGCCAGATCGCTTCGGTATCGGGGTTCGGCACCGTCTTCGTCGCCTCCTCCGTGATGTCTCTCCTAGGCGTCATGGGGCTCCTCGTCTGGCGGCAGCTGAGGCGACCTGCGGCTAGCTATCTGACCGCTGCCTAGGCGCAGCGTCGGCGGACCGCCTACGACGTCAAGTCGTTCCCGGTGCGCTTGCTGCGAGAACTCCAGGCAGGGCTCGGACCGCAGTCTGGACGGTGCATCCCGCGGACGCATCGGGCTGGCGTGCGTGCGGGCTCGCTGGTACGACCCTGAGACAGGCCGCTTCCGCGTACGCGCCAGCGAGAGCGGAAACGCAACTGCGCCGATATCGCTCAATGTCTACGCCTACCTCACAACAATCCCGTCTTGTTCTCAGATCCGGCGGGGCGGTTTGCACTCGCGCGGGCGTTCATCGGCGGCGCTTAGTGCTTTGGGACTACTGCTCGCGGTGTTTGCGATGTCTCCCGATGTTGCGCAGTCGCACGAGTGGTGCGTCTGCTGTCGGTTCTCGGCATGGTGGTCTGGACTGGCTTTTTGCTGGCGTCCTATCGACGGGGGACACAGTGAGTGATGATCGCGTCCGCCGCCTCGATCTTGAGCACCACGAGTTTCGGCACTAGTTATCGCGCGGTCGAATCCTTGGCCTCTTTCAAACGGTCCGATTCAAACTGCGTCTCTCGCGCTATCACGCAAAGAGCGTACGACGATCGCGAGGAAAGACGCGGATTCTGTGGAGCTGAGGGGATTCGAACCCCTGACCTGTTGAGTGCGATTCAACCGCTCTCCCAACTGAGCTACAGCCCCGTCTGGAGCATCCAGTGTACGTCGGCGGTCTGGCCTACTGCACCCTCACAACGACGGGCGCGTCCCCCCATAGCCGCTCTAGGCGGTAGTAATCGCGCTCGTCCGGCGTGAACACGTGCGCGATGACGTCGCCGAAATCTACGAGGACCCAGCGCGCCGCCGAAAGCCCTTCCACTCCGATCGGGCGCCGTCCCTCCTGCTCGCCTGCCTCAAGGATCGCCTGCGCGATGGCCTGGACCTGACGGTCGGAGGTGCCGCTGCAGATGATGAAGAAGTCGGCGATGGTAGTCAGCTCGCCGACATTCAATAGGACGATGTCGTTCGCCTTCTTGTCCGAGGCGGTGTCGACGATGCGATGCGCAAGCTGCGCCGCGTCGAGGACGGTTATCTCTGTTCCCTGCCCTGCCCGTAAAGTCCCTTATTGACCATGTACCGCCACGCCGGTTCAGGTACAAGGTAACGCAGCGAACCGCCCGCGCGGGCGTGTTCGCGAAGCTCCCGCGACGACAGATCGACCAGGGGCGAGGCAAGCGTGCGGACGCGTGCTGCCGGTGAGATCGCGCGCACCGCCCCGAGGTCCGGATCTGGAGCGTGCGGCCGTTTCGCGATCAGCAGCGTCGCGAGCTCGAGCACAGCGGCCGGTTCCCGCCAACGGACCACATCTGCCAGCGCATCGGCGCCGACGATAAAGGCGAGTTCCACGCCCTCGCGTGCGAACGCCCGCAGCGTGTCGATGGTGAAGGAGGGGCCGGGGCGATCGAGCTCGACGCGGTCCACGCGCATGCCCGCCGATTCAGACAGCGCCCGCCGCACCATCTCGTAGCGGTCCTCCGCCGACACGCTTGGCTCGTCGCGCTTCAGCGGATTGTGCGCGGTCGGCACGAACACGACCTCCGAATCGAGTGCTCGCCGTGCCGCCTCCGCGATCGCGAGATGCCCGACATGTATGGGATCGAAGGTTCCGCCAAACAGCACCAGGCGCTCGGTCAAGACGCCTCACGCCACTCGAGCTCCATCGTTCCGACCTTCACGGTGTCGCCCTCCTGAACGCCTTGACGGCGGAGCTCGCGGTCGATCCCGAGCGTCGAGAGCAAACGCTGGAAGTACGTCAGCGCGTCCGGGCTCTGCCAATCGATGCCGCGCGCAAGCCGCTCCAGCCGCGCGCCGCGGACGAGGTACGCGTCGCCCTGCCGTGTGACCTCCCAGTCGCGCGCGCGCCCGCGATGCGTGATGCGACGCTCCGTCACGGCCGGCGCCGTGATCGGTGGCGCAGGGATGTGGGCGACGAGAGCCCCGGTCGCCTCGAGGAGCTCCCGACAACCCTCACCGGTGAGCGCGCTCACCGCGAACGCCGGCGCGTCCGGCCGGGGGAGCGCGGGGCGGACCTGATCGACGCGCTCGCGCGCGACAGGGACGTCGATCTTGTTGAGCGCATAGAGCTGCGGCTTCTCGGTCAGCCCGTGGCCGTAGGCCGCGAGCTCCGCGTCGATGACGCGGGCGTCGTCCGCAGCACTGTCGCGCGAGACATCGATGACGTGGATCAGCACGCGCGTCCGTTCGACATGACGAAGGAACTCCTCGCCGAGTCCCGCGCCTTTGTGCGCGCCCTCGATGAGCCCGGGAATGTCGGCGATGACGAGCTCGCGGTCGCCGACGACGGCGACACCGAGATTCGGCGTGAGCGTGGTGAACGGATAGGCCGCGATCTTCGGACGCGCGCGCGTCAACGCCGCCAGGAGCGTCGACTTTCCCGCGTTCGGCAGACCGACCAGACCGACGTCGGCGAGCAGCTTCAGCTCCAGGTCGATCGTGCGCTCCTCGCCGGGTTCGCCGTCTTCGGCGATGCGCGGCGCCTGCCGCGTGCTCGTGGCGAAGTGGGAGTTGCCGAGACCTCCGACGCCGCCCCGCGCGGCGACGACCTCGTCGCCCGGGGTCGAGAGGTCGGCCAGGATCTCGTCGCCGGACCGCAGCACCGTTCCGACGGGCACCGGTATCCGGAGATGCGCTCCGGCCTTGCCGTGTCGCTTCCGTCCGGCGCCCCCTTCGCCGGACGTGGCCTTGAAGCGATGGCGGTAGCGAAAGTCCGCCAATGTCGACAGATCATCCGTGGCGTAGAGGACGACGTCGCCGCCTCTCCCGCCGTCGCCGCCATCGGGGCCGCCGCGTGGAACGTGCGCCTCGCGGCGGAACGAGATCGCGCCCCTGCCTCCGCGCCCGCCTTCGACCACGACGCGCGCGTGATCGACGAACATCAGGCCTCGACTGCGAGCGGCCTCGTGAAGGAGCGCAATGCGAAGTGCGGAGCTTCAGCGTGGTACCGCTCGAGCATGGCGGGGATTCCGACCAGCGCGGCCGGCGGCTCGAACACGGACAGCGCGCGCTTGGGATCGGCGTTGAGATTTCGTAGCTGCACCACGCCGGATGGCAGATCGCGTAGCAACCCGACGAAGGCCTCGACTTCCTCGGGGCGGTCGGTGAGCCCGGGCAGCACGAGCAGATTGAAATTGATGAGCAGACCGCGCTCGGCGGCGAGATGCAGGCTCGCCCGCACGTCCGACCAGCCGTAACCGCTCGGCCGGTAGTAGGCCGCGTATGTCGCGGGCAGCGCGCTGATCGTCGACACGCGGATGGACTGCAGGCCCGCGTCGATCAGTCTGCGGAGCTGCGTCGGGAGCGACGCGTTGGTGTTGAGGTGGACGATGCCGCGCGCCGTCCGCGTCCGGATCTTGGCGATCGCCTCGGCAATTGTCCTTGCCGCCAGCAGCGGTTCGCCCTCGCAGCCTTGACCGAACGAGACCATGTAGCTATCCGGGCGCTCGAGGTGCGCGACTGCGATTTCGGCGATCTCGTCCGCCGTCGGGGTCATCTTGAATCGCTCCTGCGGCGCCGCCGTCTCGCCCTCTTGCAGCGAGATGCACCCGACGCAGCGTGCATTGCACGCCGGCGAGACGGGCAGCGCCGCCTCCCATCGACCGTAAAAGACGTTCTGCGCGGTGTAGCAGCCGTAGTCGCGCGCGCAGCGCGCCAGCTGGCGCAGCATCTTATTCGAGGGACGATCTCCCAGGGCCTCGTTCACGCGTGAGCGCAGGTCGGGCGTGTTGAAGCGTTTGGGATCCCACTCGGGCGCGGGATCCGTGGCGATGGCGGCGACACGCAGATCGCCATCGAGCATGCCGATCGCGGCGTAACCGAAGAGCGGAAGGTCGGGCTGACCGGGCTCGTCCGCATACGCCGGGTACAGCGTGCGCGTGTACCCCGTCGGGAGCAGCGCGCTCAGCGACCAGCGCTCGCGGCCGAGCGTCCGCAACCCGCCGCGGCCGTCGAAGGCCTGTGCCCGCCGCGAGTCCAGCGCCATGAGCGTCGCGCCGGCGGGCAGCGGGATCGTGTCCTCGGCGCGAAGCGGTCGTTCCTGCCTGCCGTCAAAGGCGGCGGCCGAGTACTCCTCGCCGACGAAGACGTCGCCGTTGCGGTTGGTGTGGACAGCGGTAAGCGGGGTCACCAGAAGAGCGTATTAGAAGGACGGCCGTGCGGCCGCGGCGCTAGTACTGCAGCGGGTCGACGAGAACGCCCAGGTAACGGGCTTCCCAGTGGACGTGCGGGCCGGTGGTGACGCCGGTGAGCCCGATCCGAGCGATGATCTGGCCGCGCGCGACCTGTTGGCCGACGTCGACCAGCACGACGGAGGTGTGGTAGTAGCAGGTCTCCATGCCCCAGGTGTGCTTGACGCAGACGCGTAGACCGCCGACGGCGACCCATCCCGCTTGCGACACGACGCCGGCGTCGGATGCACCGATCCCCGTGCCGAACGGTGCCGCGATGTCGACGCCCTTGTGGCCGTACCAGAAGTACTGCGTGATCACGCCGCCGACAGGCCAGGCCAGCTTGCCGTTCGGCTTTGGCAGGATGCGGGTGTCGACGGGCGTGGCCGGGATCCCGGGTGGCTCGTACCGCTTGGCATCCTTGAGCTCGAAGTTCGGGTACTTCGCCTCCGGCTCGGGAACGAGGATCTCCTTGCCGGCGGAGAAGTTGTCGGGCTCGTAGTAGAGCCGGTTCACGTCCATGATCGCCTTGGCGTCGACCTTGAAGAAGGACGCGACGGAGTCCACGGTGTCGCCGCTCTTGACCTTGTAGATCGCCGCATCGAAGGGTGGGATGCGGAAGACGTCGCCGATGTGGATGAGGGTCGCGTCGGTGACGCCGTTGTTGTACGCGATGGTCAGGGCCCTGACGTGGTAATCGAGCGCGATGTCGATGAGGGTGTCGCCATTCTTCACCGTGTAGGTCTGGATCTCGGGCGCCGCCGGCACCAGAGAGCTGACGGTGAGCGGCGCACGCGGTTGGGTCAGGACATCACGTGCCCGCGCCACAGGCGCGACACGCTCCAGCTCCGTGGCGGCCGCGGCGCCGAGGCTTTGATCGACGACCGCGCCCGAGACCGTCCCGGAAGCCGCGTGCAGTTGCGGCAGAGAGAGCATCAGCGCGAACACGGTGATGTATGCGGCGAGTCGGGCCGCACGAGGCCGCAGCTCCAGGCGCGGCCGGAGCAGCGATGCGACGCGGTCCGCCAAACGTGATCGCAGACGGCGCAGCCGGAAGCGAAGCGTGACGACAGCCTGCGGCCTAGAGATGGATCCTCTCCCTGTCCACGATCGTTGCGCTCCCTTCCCTGCGGGTGGTCATGGCCGGAAAACGGCCACTCCAACCCGTGGTCGCTCCGTCGAGCTCCCTAGACTCAACGCTCGCTTTCGGTCGTCGTTCGCTATGCGTACGGCCGCGAGCCGTCTCCGCCCGAAAGCGCGCGGACCATAGCATGCAGGTTTTCAGAGGGTCAAACGTCCGGAAGGGTGACTCACAGGCTGACTTTCGTACCCCCGAACGCCGCGCAAACCGTGGCGAAGAACGTTTTCGGATCACGCGTTACGCTCAAGTTGTCCGATGCCCGACTACAACCTCTCCTACTTCTATGTGTTTGTCTTCTTTGCCGTAGGAGCCTTCGTTGTCGGCGCGTTGATGACCGTCTCCCGGATCATCGCTCCCCGCCGCCCGACGCCGGAGAAGCTGCGGCCGTACGAATCCGGCGAGGAGCCCATCGGCCAGGCTTGGGGCCGGTACCCGATCCACTTCTATGTGTTCGCGCTGCTGTTCGTCGTGTTCGACGTCGAGGTCATCTTCCTCTTCCCCTGGGCCGTCATCTTCGCCAGCCTTGGTTGGTACGGCATCGTGGAGATGGGCGTGTTCATCGCCATCCTGGTCGTCGGCTTGGTCTATGCCTGGAAGAAGGACGCGCTCTCGTGGTACTAGGGGCGCGCCTGCAGACGCCTGATCTCGCGAGCGTTCGCGGCGTGCTGGACGAGGCTCTCGCGGGACTGGCGAGCGGGCCCTCTCGGATCAAAGACGACATGATCCTCGTCGACGTGCCGCGTGAGCGGTTGGTCGAGACCGCCCTCGTCGTGCGCGATCACCAGGCGACGCGGTGCGATTTCCTCTCCGTGATCGCGGGCATCGACACCGGCGACAAGATCGGGACGGCGACGGTCGTACACGGGGTCGCGACGGGTGTCTGGGTGGTGATCCGAACGTGGTGCTCGGACGAGGATCCGCACCTGCCGACGCTCGTGGACGTTTGGCCTGGCGCGAACTGGCAGGAGCGAGAAACCTATGACATGTTCGGGATCGTGTTCGACGGTCATCCCGATCTGCGCCGCATCTTCTTGGAGGAGACCTTTCCCGGTCACCCGATGCGGAAGAGCTTCCTACCGCCTCGCAGCGACGCTCGCGGCGGTTAGGCCGTGAGCCCGCCGGGCGTTCTCGTACCCGGGCCATTCGGCATCGATCCGCTCGTCTGGGTCGTGCTGCGGCTGCTCATCGCGGTGCTGCTCGTGGTCGGGCTCATCTTCAACGGTGCTCTGCTGCAGATCCTGATGGAGCGCAAGCTGCAGGCGTGGGCCCAGGATCGGGTTGGTCCGTACCACGTCGGCCCGTGGGGCTTGCTGCAGACGTTCGCGGACGCGTTGAAGCTTATCGGCAAGGAGGACGTCCGCTCGCGCTTTACCGACGCGGCGTTCTTCCTGACCGCTCCGGCGATCACCTTCACACCGATGGTCGCGGCCTGGGTCGTGATCCCGTTCGCGCCGGGGGTGCAGGGAATCGACATCAACATCGGGCTGCTGTACCTCTCGTCGCTCGGCGCGATGGGCGTCCTCGGCATCGTCATCGCCGGGTGGGCGTCGAACAACAAGTACTCGCTCATCGGCGGTCTCCGCAGCGCCGGCCAGCTCATCTCGTATGAGGTGCCGCAGATCCTCTCGCTCGTGACGGTGGTCCTGCTCGCGGGATCGCTGCAGCTAACCAAGATCGCGACGGCGCAGCCGGGATTGCAGCTCAATCTCTTCATCCTGCCGGCCGCGTTCTTGACGTACTTCATCGCCGCGCTGGCCGAGACGAACCGCACGCCGTTCGATCTTCCGGAAGCAGAGTCGGAGCTCGTCGCCGGCTACCTCACCGAATACTCGGGAATGCGCTGGGGAACGTTCCTGGCGCTGACCGAATACGGCAACGTGACGATCGTCAGCTCGATCATGACCACGCTGTGGCTCGGTGGCTGGAATGGTCCGCTCGTGGATCAGGCCCCGATCCTCGGGGTGCTCTGGTTCACGCTGAAGGTCTACGTGATCATCGTCGCCTTCATGTGGATCCGGCTGACCCTGCCACGATTCCGCATCGATCAGCTGATGAACTTCTGCTGGAAGGTGCTGATCCCGCTGACGCTCACGAACCTCTTCGTCACGGCGACGCTCAAGGTCGCGCTCCCCGCTCCGTGGGACCTGATCGCGATCGGCATCCTGAACTGGGGACTGGTCGCCGCGTTCATCGTCCTGATCCCGAGATTGCAGCGACGCCGTCTGGAGCGGTTGCGCGAGCGGCTGCGGACCGAGCGCGAGCGCACTCTGGCGCCCACGGCCTAATGGACTTCATCGCGCCACTCATCTTCGTGATCCTCGCCGCGATCGTCGTCGCCGGCGGCCTCGCCGTCGTGCTGCTGCCGCGCATCACCGGCAGCGCGCTGTCGATGGGCCTCTCGTTTCTTGGCATGGCCGGGCTGTTCGCGCTGCTCGGCGCGGAGACGATCGCGTTCTTCCAGGTCCTGATCTACGTCGGCGCGATCACGGTCCTGATCCTCTACGGCGTGATGCTCACAGGCGTCGCGCCGGCGGGCGCGGATCGGCGCCTGTTCTTCCAGAAGCAGGCGGGATGGGCCCTGGTGCCGCTGAAGTTCGTGGGCGTCGTGGCGACGGTGTTCGCGCTGTCCTTCCAATCGAACGTGGTGCAGCAGCCGGGCGGTGACCTCGAGCCGCTCGCGAACGCGGTGTTCCGCGATTACGCGTTCCCGTTCGAGGTCGCGTCGGTGCTGCTGCTCGCGGCGATGATCGGCGCCATAGCGCTGGTGAAGCGGGGAGACGACTGATGCTCTCGGTCCCTCTCGGCTGGTTCATCGCCGTCTCCAGCGCGCTCTTCTTCATCGGTGCGGCAGGCGTACTCGTGCGGCGGAACGCTGTCGTGATCTTGATGTGCGTCGAGCTGATGCTCAACGCGGCGAACCTCGCGCTGGTGGCGTTCTCTCGTCGCCTCTCGGACGCCACGCCACGCGGCTCGGTGTTCGTCATCTTCACCTTCGTCATCGCCGCGGCCGAGGTGGCGGTCGGGCTGGCCATCGTTCTGGCCGCCTACCGCAACCAGCCGACGGTGGAGGTCGACGAGATCCACGAGCTGAAGGGCTGATCCGTGGACGACACGACGCTTCGGGTGCTCGCCACGATCGTGCCGCTGGCGCCGCTCGCGGCATTCGCGATCAACGTGTTCTTCGGACGGTGGCGGCTGCAGCACCTCACCGGGCTCATCGCCAGCGCGGCCCTCGCGATCTCGGCTTTGGCCGCGACCGGCATCCTGCTCGGGACGCTCGGACGCCACGACGCGGCGATCGTGATGCTGTACCGCTGGATCGGCGTCGGCACCTTCCAGATCGACGTCTCCTTCCAGATCGATCAGCTGTCGACGCTGATGATGCTCGTGGTCACCTGGATCTCATTCCTCATCCACGTCTACTCGATGGGCTACATGCACGACGATCACGGCTACTGGCGGTTCTTCTCGTGGTTGCCGCTGTTCGTGTTCTTCATGCTGGTCCTGGTTATGGCCGACAACTACCTGCTGATGTTCGTCGGCTGGGAGGGCGTCGGGCTCTGCTCGTACCTGCTCATCGGCTTCTGGTTCGAGAAGCCGGCGCCGCAAGCGGCAGCGAACAAGGCCTTCTGGATGAACCGCATCGGCGACTGGGGCTTCATGGTCGGCGTCATCCTGATCTTCCTGACCTTCGGCTCGCTTGCGTTCCGCGACGTCTTCGCCAAGGTCGGTATCGCGCAGAGCGAGTTGCTCACGGCCATCTGTCTGTTCCTGTTCCTCGGTGCCACCGGCAAGTCGGCGCAGATACCGCTTTACACCTGGCTCCCCGATGCCATGGAGGGCCCGACGCCGGTGTCGGCACTCATTCACGCGGCCACGATGGTGACGGCCGGCGTGTACATGACCGCGCGATCGACGCCGCTCTTCGCCGAGGCCGGACCGGCTCTGCTCGTCGTCGCCGTCATCGGCACGGCCACCGCCGTTCTGGCGGCGACGATCGCGCTGGTGCAGACGGACATCAAGCGCGTGATGGCGTACTCGACGGTCAGCCAGCTCGGCTACATGTTCCTGGGCGTGGGTGTCGGCGCGCCGATCGCGGCGATGTTCCACCTCGCGACGCACGCGTTCTTCAAGGCGCTGCTGTTCCTTGGGTCGGGGAGCGTGATCCACGCGCTCGGCGGTCAGCAGGACATGCGGCACATGGGCGGGCTAAAGCCAAAGCTCCCGATCACGTACTGGACGATGCTGATCGGCGGTCTGGCGCTCGCCGCGATCCCACCCCTTGCCGGCTTTTGGAGCAAGGACGAGATCGTGAACTCGGCCTTCTTCCGTGGCCAGGGCTACGAGTGGTTCTGGGCGATCGGTGTCACGACCGGTGCGCTGACCGCCTTCTACACGATGCGCATGCTGTGGCTTACGTTCCACGGTGCGCCACGGGACCGGCACCTCTACGAGCACGCGCACGAGTCGCCGCGGGTGATGACAACCCCGCTGATCGCGCTCGCTGTCGGCGCCGCGCTCGCTGGGCTCGTGCTCGGATGGCCGCCGGACGCGGGCTGGGTGCATCAGTATCTCGGTCCGCTCTTCGAGCGGGCCGAAGCCATCGACTACTCGCGCATCGCCGTGCTGGCGACGATCTCGGCGGTGGCAGGTGTGCTCGGTCTCGGCCTTGCTTGGCTCACCTATGCGCGCCGCCGACCCGATCCCGAGCGCGTCGCGCGTACGTTCGCGCCGCTCTACACCCTCCTCGTCAACAAGTGGTATCTGGACGCGTTCTACGACCATAACGTCGCGGGCGCGTTCCGCTGGCTCTTCGGCGCCTCGTGGGCCTTCGATCTGGCGTTCATTGACGGCTTCGTCAACAAGCTCGCGGCGGGCTTCCAGATCGGCGGACGCAATCTGCGGCGGCTGCAGACGGGCATCGTCGGCAACTACGCCCTCACGATCGTGCTCGGTCTGCTCTTCGTCGGCGCCGCGTACGCGTACCTGAGGTTGCGCCAGTAGTGCCGGGCCTGTTGACCGCGATCATCTTCATCCCGCTGGCCGGGTTCATCCCGCTGGCGCTGGCGTGGCGCAGCGATCGCGCCTCCAAGCTCGTCGGCATCGGCGTGTCCATCGTCGACCTGGCGGTCTCGCTGGTGATGCTGGCAGGTTTCAAGATCGGAGAGCCGGGTTTCCAGATGGTCGAGAAGATCAACTGGCTGCCCACGCTCGGCATCAGTTATCAGCTCGGCGTCGACGGCCTGTCGGTCTTGCTGGTGGTGCTGACGGCTCTCCTGATGGTGGTCTCGCTCGTGGCCTCGTGGCATCCCATCCAGACCCGCGTACAGGAATACATTGCGGCCTTCCTCGTCCTCGAGACCGGCATGCTCGGCGTATTCCTCGCGCTGGATCTCTTCCTGTTCTATGTGTTCTTCGAGCTGATGCTCATCCCGATGTATCTGATCATCGGGATCTGGGGCGGACCCCGGCGCATCTACGCCACGATCAAGTTCGTGCTGTTCACTCTCGCGGGCTCACTGCTCATGCTCGTCGGGATCGTCGCGGTCTACCTCCAATCCGGAGAGCCGGGTCAGCGCACGCTGTCCTATGTCGAGTTGCTCCAGCGGCGATCGCTGTTCCCAGTCGAGTTCCAGACGCTCGCCTTCATCGCCTTCGCCCTGGCCTTCGCGATCAAGCTGCCGATGTTCCCGTTCCACACCTGGCTCCCCGACGCCCACGTCGAAGCGCCGACGGCGGGTTCGATCATCCTCGCGGGCATCCTGCTGAAGGCCGGTGGCTACGGCTTCATCCGCTTCGCGCTGCCGCTGTTCCCCGAAGGCATCCGCGCCTCGATCCCGTTCCCGATCGTCGGGCAGGTGAATCTCCTCGCGGTCGTGCTCGCGCTCTCGGTGGTCGCGATCCTTTACGGCGCGGCCGTTTCGACGGTGCAACGCGACCTGAAGAAGCTTGTGGCCTACTCCTCGGTCGCGCATATGGGCTTCGTGACGCTCGGGGCCTTCGTGCTCAACGCGCAGGGCATGGCCGGTGCGGTGCTGCAGATGGTCAACCACGGTCTCGTCACCGGAGCGCTGTTCCTGTGCGTCGGCATCCAGTACGAGCGAACGCACCGGCGGCTCATCGCCGACCTCGGCGGGCTCGCGAATCGCTGGCCCGTGTACACGGGCTTCTTCGGCCTCTTCGTCCTCGCGTCGCTCGGCCTTCCCGGTCTCAACGGTTTCGTCGGCGAATTCCTGGTCCTGCTCGGGACTCTTGCCCACAACGTCGCGCTTGGCGCCATCGCGGCTATCGGCGTGATCCTCGCCGCGGTCTATCTGCTGTGGATGTTCCAGCGCGTGATGTACGGTCCGCTGCGCGAGGCCTATCGCGCGTTGCCCGACGTGAACCGCGCCGAAGTCATCGCGCTCGTGCCGCTCGCGGCGCTCACGATCCTGCTCGGTGTCTATCCCCAGCCGCTGCTCGACATCATCAATCCCACGCTCGAGAGCATCGTGAAGCTCGCGACGGAACCCACCGTGCTCAGCGTCGTGGCACGATGAACGACCTGCTGGCGATCCTGCCCGAGCTCGCAGTGACGCTCACCGCGGCCGTCGTGCTCGTGGTCGATCTCGCGGTCAAAGGACCGGGCCGGCTGCGCGCGCTTTCGCTCGTGGCGCTCGCGGGTCTGCTGGTCGCGGGGATCGCCGCGCGGCCCGGCGTGATCGTCACGCCGTACACGGCCTTCAACGGGTTCGTCGTCGTCGACGAGTTCACCCAGTTCTTCCGTGTCCTCTTCATCGTCCTGGCTTTCATCGCCGTGCTGGCCGCCGAGGAGTACTCGGCCCGCCGCCAGCTGCCGTACGCCGAGCTGATCGCGACGCTACTGTTCTCGACGCTCGGGGCGATGACGATCGCGCTGTCGGGCGACCTGATCACGCTGTTCGTCGGGCTCGAGCTGATGACGATCCCGGTGTACGTGCTGGCCGGGATGCAGCGGCGCAACCCGTTCTCCAACGAGGCCGCGTTGAAGTACTTCCTTCTGGGCGCGTTCTCCACGGCGATCCTGCTCTACGGCTTTGCCTGGCTCTACGGTCTGACCGGCAGCACCGAGCTGCGCGGCATCGCCGCCGGTCTCGCCTCGACCGGTCTCACCGGTCCGGTCCTCGTCGCGCTCGCGCTGGTGACGGTCGGTCTGTCGTTCAAGGCCGCAGTCGTTCCGTTCCATCAGTGGACGCCCGACGCGTACGACGGCGCGCCGACACCGGTCACGGCGTTCATGTCCGTCGCACCGAAAGCCGCCGCGTTCGCGGCGATCCTCCGGTTGGTCGGTGTGGCGCTGCAGCCGCTGCAGATCGACTGGACCGTCGCCTTTGCCGTCCTCGCGGCGCTGACCATGACGCTCGGCAACGTCGTCGCCCTGGCGCAGCCGTCGGTGAAGCGGATGCTGGCCTACTCGAGCATCGCCCACACCGGGTACATCGCCGCAGGCGTCGCGGCTGCACAGGCCGGACCGCAAGCCTGGGCCGGTGTCCTGTTCTATGCGTTCGCCTACGGGCTGATGAATATCGGCGCCTTCGCCGCGCTGATGGTGCTCGATACCGAAGGCACGCGCGGTGCCGCGCTGGACGACCTTCGCGGCCTCGCGCGCCGGGCGCCCTGGCCGGCTCTGGCGTTCACGGTGTTGCTCATCTCGCTGACCGGGCTGCCGCCGACGGTCGGGTTCTGGGCCAAGGTGTTCGTGTTCCTGCCGGCGCTCGACGCCGGACTGGGGTGGCTCGCGGTGATCATGGCGCTGAACGCCGCGCTCGCGGCGTACTACTACCTCCGTGTCGTGGTGTACATGTACATGCTCGATCCGGAGGGAGCGGTGCCGGACCTCGCGCCGGCGCGCCTCGTCGGCGCGGCCGTCGGCCTGACGGCGATCGCGTCGATCGTGCTGGGGATCTGGACCGATCCGCTGTACTCCTGGGCCGTCAGCGCCGCCGCGCCGATCCTGCGCTAGCAGGCCGACCGGCTCAACGAACCCGCGCGAGGCTGTGATCGGCGCGATTGAGCGGCTCCGGGCCGCCGTCCGCGAGCGCGCACGCACTTATGACTCCTTAGACTGGCCCGACGCGTGAGATTCAGCGGCTCCCGATTACGCCAGCGCTGCGAACACTTCTTGTACAACAGCGTGGCCGGGAGCGGCTGCCCGCCGTGCTTGTCGCCGTGCTCGTATTCGCGAGCGTCGGCCTCCTGCTGTTCGGTCCCGAGAAGACCGCGACCTCGTACGTATTGCCGGCGGTCTTGGTCGTCGGGCTCGGGACGATCGGGCTTCTCCTGTTCCTAGCGCACGAACTGCAATGGGCGGCCGACATGCGCTCCCACGCCTACCTCCGCGTCAGCGGTCCACTACGAATCAGGCGGAAGCGACAGATCACGCCGGGTTCCAGTGTCCTAGGGTTCCGCACCGACGTCTTAGTCGAAGTGGGCTCCGACCGCTTCCAGTACGACTCGGGTCGTTGGTGGAACGTTCTCGAATGGGCGATTCCACCGGGCATGCCGTTCGCGGACGCCCCGGACGCGGCGCTTGAGCGCACGATCTATCGCCATTACGTATTGCGGGTGCTCGATGGTGAAGGTCGCGTGATCTACCAGACGCGTGGCTACCCAACACAGACATAGCTTTGTAGCTGCTGTCTTAGCTCACCTTGGTCGACGCATGCTCAAGGTCGCGTGGTGCTGTAGTGACGCCGCGCGCACGGCACGCCAGGACAATGCAGCCTGCCATAGGGGAGCGGGCAGCACCCGTGCAGCCTTCGCTGCGGAGCGCCTCCGGCTCAGCGGACCCGCGCGAGTCCGCGGTCGGCGCGATTGAGCGGCTCTGGGCCTCCGTCCGCGAGAGCCACGATGTCCTCGATGCGCACACCGAACTTGCCGTCGAGGTAGATGCCGGGCTCGATCGAGAACGTCATCCCCGGCTCGAGCGGCTCGGCGTTCCCCTCGACCAGATACGGATGCTCGTGTCCGTCGAGACCGATGCCATGACCGGTGCGGTGGAGGAACTTCTCGGCGTAGCCGGCCTCGCCGATCGTCCGCCGCGCCGCGCGATCGACCTCCTGCGCCGCAGCGCCGCGTCGCGCCGCCGCGTAGCCGGCCTCCTGGGCGCGCCGCACGGTGTCGTGAACGCGCCGGACCTCGTCCGGGACGGAGCCCTTTCCGACGAAGAGGGTGCGCGTGATGTCCGAGGTGTAACCGCGCACGGTCCCGCCGAAATCGCACACCACGACATCGCCGTCCTCGATCACGCGCTCTCCGGTCTCGTGATGCGGCGATGCGCCGTTGGGGCCGGAAGCGATGATGCAGAACTTGACCTCCTCGTGTCCTTCTTCAAGCAAGAGCGCGGTCAGGTCGCGTGCGACCTCATGCTCGCGGCGCCCGGAAAAGCGCACGTCGCGCGAGAGTCGTTCGAAGGCGCGATCCGCGGCCGTCGCCGCTTCGCGCAGGGCGGCGAGCTCCTCGTCGTCCTTGCGCATTCGCAACGGACGCAGGACCTCGGACGCGGTCACCAATCGCGCCCGCGCGAACGTACGAGCGAACGGCAGTACGAACGCGGCCCACATCTGATCCGCGAGTGCGAGCGACGTGGCGTCGCCGACGAGCTCGCGCACGCGCGCGATCGGATCCTCCGTCTCGCTCCACGTCACGAGCGGAATGCCTGTCTGCGCCGCGCGCGCCCGCGGCGCCTCGAGCACTGGCACGAGGAGTTTGGCCTCACCGCGAGCGGTGAGGACGAGGCACGTCAGTCGTTCGCTCGGAAAGATCCGGTAACCCGACAGATAGGTCAGATCCGACGAGGGCGTCAACAGAAAGGCATCGATGCCGCGTTCCGCAAGTGCCTTCGCGGCGCGCACGCGTCGCTTCGCGATGTGCTCGTTCACGAGTGCCGTACTCTAGGCATTCCGCTTTCAGTCGCTCGCCCGCCGGCCAAAGCAACCGTGCGTGCGCCTTCTCACACGTCAAAGGGTTGAGATAGCGCGCCTGGCATCGGCCGTGCACCCAACAATCGACCCTCGTGGGGTTCGGAGGGGAGTTGCTCCGTGCGCTCGCGCGCGCGGGGCAGAGGAGCCGAACGTTGGTGCAGCTCACGCTGGTCGCGGTCCTCGTCGGTGCGCCGCAGGGCACGTTTGTCGGGGACCACTGGACCACGCCGGAGCCGCGAGATCTGCTTGCCCTCGATCAACTCATCAGTGCGCCCGCGCCCGCGAAGACCGATGAGCCGCCGATCGCGCGCGCCCTGACCGTTGCCCGTGCCGAGACTCCCCGGCCCACCGCACCGCCGCCGCCCGCCGCGTCGCGCGCCTTGCCGACAAGCCCGGCAACGCCAGCAGCCGCCGCTGCACCCTCGGGCGGATCGTGGGTCAACGCGTCCTGGTATGGACCTGGTTTCTATGGCAATCGCACCGCGTGCGGACAGACCTTCACGGCGGCGTCGTGGGGCATCGCGCACAAGACGCTGCGCTGCGGCACGATGGTCCAGATCACGTACCGCGGGCGTACGGTCAGCGCGCCGGTGATCGACCGCGGTCCGTACATCGCCGGGCGGGAAGTCGATCTGGCGGCCGCCGTGGCGGGCGCCCTTGGCTTTACTGGCGTGCAGCCGATCTACCTCGTAATTCCTTAGGCTTTTGCCCTTTCGGCGCTCGATTCCGCGCCGTCTTCGCCCGTATTCCGGGCTACCGACCGAGCGATGGCACGCGGCTTGCAGTCGGCAACCCTCTGAGCAGCCAGGGGCCAGGCGCCATCTGGCGACAAAAGGAGGACTTGGATGTCCCGGACGAAAGGGGCAATGACCGTAGCGGAGGCGGGCCGCCGTGGCGGCGCCACCACAGCCGAGCGACACGGCCGCGAGTTCTACGAGGAGATCGGCCGCAAGGGCGGCAAGACGACCGCGCAGCGTCGTGGCAGCGAGTTCTTCGAAGAGATCGGCCGCAAGGGTGGCGAGAAGGTGAAGGAGCTCTATGGTCCGCACTTCTACGGCCGCATCGGCAAGATCGGCGGCGACGCTCTATCGATGAAGTACGGGCACGAACACTTCGAGGAGATCGGCAAGCGAGGCGGTCAGAAGGTCGCCGATCTGGTCGCGAAGGGTCGCCAGGCCTCCTAAAAGCGTCCGCCCTGGGCGGCGCATCCGCCAGCGCGCCTCCACTCGTATCGAAGAGTGAAACATCCGGAGCCCTAGTGGGGTTCTTGTGGATGGCGGCTGGCGGGTGAGGCCGTGGCCGCCGGAGGCGAAAATGGCAGTACGCATCGAACTCTCGTGTATGTCCTGCGGTCATAGCACCAGCGAAGTGATCGTTCCCGGGTCCGGCCGCCCCAGCTTCCGCGAGCTTCGGCTCGCGTACGAGGCCGAGGGAAATGCCGGCGGGCCGCTGTGGATCGGCGATCAGCCGCGATGCCCGCGCTGCAAGGGCCAGCTCTTCATGGAGGGCATGGAACGAGCGGCGCTGCGACGCGCATCCTGACCCCAGCGCGCTAGAGGTCAAGCGCCGTCCGACTGATTCGGACGGGTGATCCGTTCCCTTTTCCTCGCCGCCACTGACGCCGCGGTGGCGCTTGCCCGCCGCCGGGCCACCTCGCTGTCGGCCGCGACGATGCTCACGTCCCGTCAGCGGGAGGTTCTCGGAGCGCTGGCGCACGGGCGGCAGACGAAGGAGATCGCGCGCGATCTCGGCATCAAGGAATCGACGGTGAAGACGCATATCGCCAAAGCATGCCACCGGCTCGGCGCCACGACGCGCGCCCAGGCAGTCGCGCGGTACGTCCAGCTAACGAAGCGCTGAGCGGCTACGCCGCCAACCCGAGCTGCGCCGCGACACCCCGGAGTGCGGTAACGACCTCGCCAACCAGGTCGTCGAAGGGAACGCCCAGGTCATCGGCCCCGCGCAGCATCGCGGCGCGGTCGACCGCACGTGCGAAAGCCTTGTCCTTCATCTTCTTGCGGACCGAGGACGACTCGACCGAAGAGAGATCCTTGCCCGGCCGCACCAGCGCGACCGCGACGACGAATCCCGTGAGCTCGTCTACGGCGTAGAGCGTTTTCTCCATGCGCGACTCACGCGGCACACCGGTGTGGTCGCCGTGACTCTGGATCGCACGTACCAGCTTTGGCTCGAGTCCCGCCGCATCGAGAATCGGTTTGCCGGCCTGCGGATGCTCGGTCGGAAACTTCTCGTAGTCGAAGTCGTGCAGGATGCCGACGACCGCCCAATCGTGCTCGTCTTCGCCGAAGCGGCGCGCGAAGTGACGCATCGCCGCTTCGACGGCGAGACCATGCTTTCGCAGGCTCTCCGATTTGGTGTGCTCGCACAGCAGGTTCCAGGCGCGTTCGCGGTCCATCGGAGAGCCGATGATATGTCGTACGCTCGAGCGCAGTGGGCTGTGGTTGCGTCGCGGTGGTGGTCGGCCTTGCGCTCGCGATCGTGTTCCTGATCTACGCCTCCACCGATCCTGGTCCGCCGATCGAGGGTTTCATTCTCATCGCGGCGCTCGCTACCATTGCTTTCGACCGCACGCTGGGGGTGCCCTCGAGGCTGAGAACGAACCGGGATTAGCGGTTCGTACCCTTGCGAACTTGAACCGGGTAATGCCGGCGGAAGGAAGCGACGGTGTCTGGGACGCATCACCTGCAGCTGATCACCGACCGCAGAGCCGTGCGCGGCGATCTCGCCACGGCGGTCGGCCGCTCGCTCCGGGGCGGGATCGACAGCGTGCAGGTCCGCGATAAGGGGGCCTCGGCCGCGGAGCTCTTCGCCTCGGTGGTGGAGATCCAGCGCTTGGCACGCGGCGGCAGCGCCCGTGTCCTGGTGAACGACCGCATCGACGTCGCGCTGGCGGCGCGTGCTCACGGCGTGCATCTCGCGGCGAAGAGTCTGCCGCCGGCCCTGGCCCGAACTCTTGTCGAGCCGTGGCAACTCGTCGGCACCTCGGTGCACTCCGTCGATGAAGCCGTCCATGCCGCGCGGGACGGTGCGGACTATCTGACCTTTGGTCACGTCTATCCGACGTGGTCGCATGAAGGGGAGCCGGCCCGCGGGGTGCGGATGCTTGCCGACGTGGTCGCGGCGGTCGACGTGCCGGTGCTGGCGATCGGCGGCATCGGCGCGGCGCGTGTGGACGAGGTGCTCGCGACGGGCTGTGCCGGTATCGCCGTGATCTCGGCGGTGCTGGGCGCAGAAGACGCGGCACGTGCGACTCACGCGCTGCGGGAAGCGGTCGATCGCGTGGCCGTGTCGCCGCGGCGCGCCTTTCCGGAGCGGAGGGACTGATGCAACTGACGGTCAACGGCCGGCCGCGGGAGGTCGGCGTGGCATCGTCGATCGCGCAGCTCCTCGCGCGCTTGGAGATCACGCCCGAGAGCGTGGCCGTCGCTGTCAACGGCGACGTCGTCGCGCGCGACGCCTGGCCGACGCGGTCGGTCGGCGCCGGCGACGATGTCGAGATCATCCGCATCATCCAGGGCGGCGCCGACGAAGATCCTCTGGCGATCGGCGGCGTCACGTTTCGGTCGCGACTCTTCTGCGGCACCGGCAAGTTCGCCTCGCCGGAGATCGCCGCGGCGGCGCTGGCGGCGGCAGGCACGGAGCTCGTCACCGTGGCGATCCGGTACGTGGATCTGGACGCGCCGTCGACGAGCGGCGTCCTCGGCGGCGTCGACCTGTCCCGTTACAGATTGCTGCCGAACACCGCCGGAGCCACGACCGCTGAGCACGCGGTGAAGATGGCGCGCCTGGCGCGCGCCGCGACCGGAACGAACTTCATCAAGCTCGAGGTCATCGGGGATGCGCAGTATCTCTGGCCGGACACCGCGGCGACGATCGAGGCCACGACGCAGCTCGTGCGAGAGGGATTCGTCGTCCTGCCGTACACCTCGCCCGATCTCGTCGCGGCCCTCCGGCTCGAAGACGCGGGAGCGGCCACGGTCATGCCGCTGGCGTCGCCGATCGGATCGGGACAGGGATACAACGACTGGGTCTCCATCGAACGCATCTGCTCGCGCGTCCGCGTCCCCGTCGTGGTCGACGCCGGGATCGGCGCCCCGTCCGAAGCGGCGATGGCCATGGAGCTCGGCGCCTCCGCGGTCCTGGTCAACACCGCGATCGCCAGGGCGGCCGATCCGGTGCGCATGGCCGAGGCAATGAAGCTGGCCGTGATCGCGGGACGGCTCGCGCATCGCGCCGGTCGGATCCCCAGACGCGCCGAGGCCGAGCCGTCTTCGCCGGGACACGGCGTGCCAAAGGCTCCTGCCGTAGCGCGGTAGGTGTCCGTCCCGCGCACCGACGTCCTCGTCATTGGCGGCGGCATCATCGGCGCCGCGGTAGCCGACGCGGTCGCCGCCGGCGGCACGCCGGTCGTCTTGCTCGAGCGCGCCCAGGTCGGGTCGGCGGCATCGTCCGGCGCCGCGGGTCTGCTGGCGCCTCTCGTCGAAGCGGAGGGACCCGGTCCGTTCCTCGAGCTCGCGCTTGCCGGTCGCGCGATGTTTCGCGACGCGGCGGCGGCGCTGCTCCGCGACACAGGTGTGGACGTCGGCTATCGCGAGACCGGCACGCTGCGCGTCGCCGAGGACGATGGCGTCGCCCGCGAGCTTCGCCACCGTGTGTCGTGGGAACGCGAGCGCGGGCTCGGCGTGCGCTGGCTCGAGCCGGCGGAGCTCGCGTCGCGCGAGCCTTTGCTCCACGAAGGTCTGTCGGGTGCGCTGTTCTCAGCCGACGACCATCAGGTCACGAGCTCCGCGCTCACGCATGCGCTCGCGCGTCGCGCGGCGGCGCGCGGCGCGGTCATCGTCGAGGGCCTTGGCGTGGAGCGCTTGCTGCGGGTCGGCGATCGAGTCGTCGGCGTGCGCACCACCCGCGGTGAGGAATACCGCGCCAAGCATGTCGTCCTCGCCGCCGGCCCGTGGTCCTCGACGCTCGTGCCGCGCGTCACCGTTCGTCCGCTGAAGGGGCAGCTGGTGCATCTTCGTTCAGCGCGGACGCTGAGCCATCCGATCTTCGGGTCCGACGTCTACATCGTGGCCAAAGCCGACGACCGGATCGTCGTCGGCGCGACGGTGGAGGACGTCGGGTTCGATTGGGCGCCACGGGAGGAGGCGACCCGATCGTTGCTGGATCGCGCCTTTCGTCTGATCCCGGCCCTGCGCGACGCGGAGGTTCTGGACGCGTGGGCCGGTCTCCGTCCCGGCACGCCCGACCGCCTGCCGATCATCGGCGTCAGGCGTGACGCGCAGGGCCTGATCTTCGCGACGGGACACTTCCGCAACGGCGTGCTGCTGTCGCTGATCACCGGCCGCATCGTCGCCGCGATCGCGGCGGGCGAGCCGTCGCCGGTGGACATCGCCGCGTTCTCGCCGGAACGGTTCGCTTAGGTCGTCGCGATCCGGCGCCGCCGCCACGCGCGGAGCGCCGTCGACACGAACACCCAGAGCAGCCCGGCAATGGGGACGGCCACGAGCGCGGCGATGATGCCGCCGAGCTCGAACCCGGCGAGAAGCGCCAGCAGCGCGCCCAGTGGATGGAGGCCGACCGCGTGGCCGGAGAATCGCGGTACGAGCACGTTCGCCTCGAGCTGCTGGATCACGACGAAGCCGATCAGGACGATCAGCACGGTGGGGAACGGCTGCGTTGCCGCGACGAGGATGGCGGGAATCCCGCCGATGATCGGTCCGAACATCGGGATTAGCTCCGCGACCCCGGCGAAGATCGCCAGGACGATCGCATACGGCACTTGCGCGACGACGAGCAACGCGCCGACGGCGACAGCGATGAACAGCGCCAGCAACAGTTGCGCGCGCAGGTACGCGCCGAAGATCGTGCTCACCTCCGATTCCAGCGCGCGCATGCGCAATCGTTGCGAGACCGGAACCGCGCGCAGCGACCGAACGCGGATCCGCGGGGCGTCCAGCAACAGGTACACCGCGATGATCGCGACCAGGACGAGATCGACGACGCCGCTGGCGATGGCGATCGCGATCACGGCGAACTGCGCGGCGACGCTGCCGCCGTAGGACAGCAGCGCCCCGCGGAATTGATCCTCAAGCTCGATGGGAATGGCGTATGGGCCGACGGCGAGTGGTTCGCCGCGCTGGACCTGGTCGGTAATGGCCTTGGCCTCCGCCGTGAGCCGCTCGCCTTCGGATGTCAGCGGAGCCGCGATGAGGGCACCGACGCCGACGAGCACCGCGAGGACGGCGACGACAACCAAGGCCACCGCGAGACCACGGCGACGGACCACGCCCTCGACTCGGCGCACCAGAGGCGCGAGGGCGAAGGCCAACGCCACCGCCAGCACGACGACGGTGATGAGGTGGGCCAGCGGACGAAGCAGATCCACGACCGCACGGGCCGCCCCGAGCACCGCGAGGATCGTCGCGGCCGCGACGAGCACGTAGGTCGGCCACCACGACAGCAGTGGTGGCCAGCCGGCGCGTCGCGCGTCGAGATCTTCGGGAACTTCGGGTACGAGCTCGGCGAGATCACCGTTGGTCGACTCTTCGTTCCGCGCCGCCGCTTGCTTCATCACTTCTGGAGCGAGCGCGTGCACGCGGTGTGCCGGGGCTCGCTCAGGCGCTGACGGCTTATCATCGACGCCCCTGTGGCCGAGCCGATCAGCGTCGTCGAGCTTCAGGCGCGACGAGTCCTGACCATCCGGCGTACCGTGCCGCAGCCCAAGCTCGGCGAATTCTTCATGGAAATCTTCCCAAAGATGCACGCCGCACTCGCGGCACAGGGCGCAGCAGCAACGGGACCGACGTTCGCGCGCTACTACAACGCGGACCCTGCGGCCTTCGACACCGAAGCCGGGGTCCCATTCACGGGATCGTTCACGCCCTCAGGTGAGCTGCGCGTGAGCGAGCTTCCGGGCGGCAAGGCGGCGAAGGTCGTGCACATCGGATCATATGACACGCTCTCCAACGAGTACCGCCGCATCAGGTCGTGGCTCGATGATCGAAAGGAGACTGGCGCGGACGGACCGTGGGAGTCGTACCTCGACGACGACCAGACGATGCCGGTGGAAAAACTTCGTACCGAGGTCTACTGGCCGCTTCGTCGATAGCGCGCGGATCTTCCACAGACCGTGCTGCCCGGTTCGCCGGCACGAACTGCTAGGCCCGGCGTAGGAGTTGGGGACGGAGAAATCAGGCGATGCCGCTTGTGCGGCAAGCGACACTACGGCGGTGGCGGATCATTTTTCTTTACGAGGCGTGCAGCGCGTATGGGCCGCCGTAGCCGTCGCGATCGCGATCGTCGGCTGTAGCGAGCAGGCCTCCGTACCTACACCGGGCGCTACCGTCGGTTCGCAGACAAGCGCCACTGGAACTGCGACCCAGCCCGCGTGCGTTCGGACGGCTGCACCTGGCCTGAATGGGCATTTCGACGTTCCTGATATCGGCACGAAGATCTCGACGAAAGATGGATCAGCCGATGCCATCGATCTCCGAGGTCAAGCGTATGACGCTCTCGCTGCTCGCGGGACCGGGATTGACACGGTGGCGATGTATCTCGATGGGGGTCCCGGCGTGGGCACCCTCCTCGGCATGGCCACCTATGGCGACGATCGTCCCGATGTCGCCTCGGCCCTGTGCGCAAGTCGCTTCCGCTTGTCCGGGTGGCACTATCGCTGGGATCCAAAGGGGATCGTGCCGGGCACGCACACCCTCGTGGCCGTCGCGCACGCGACCGATGACCGCACTCTCACACTGCAACGGGTTGTCGTTTTCGCGCGCAATCCGGCCGACCCGGACGGCGGGATCGATACGCCGGACGATGGCGATGTCATCGGCAACGAGCCGTTGACGATCTCGGGTTGGGCCGCCGACAAGAACGCAGTGACAGGGACTGGCATCGACTCGATCTTCCTTTTCGTCGGCGCCACCGGCCCGACGACCTCGATCGGCACCGCTGTCTATGGCGATGCGCGCCCGGATCTTGCCGGGAAAGCTGGCGCTGGGCGATTCGTCGCATCTGGTTGGCATTACTCCTGGGATCCACGGACTGTGGCTCCGGGGACGTACACGCTGTACGCGCTGGTGCACTCGAGCATCAGTGGGCGAACCACAACGCTGACGCACACCATCATCCGGAGCGCCTCTCCGGAACTGTTCGCTCCTCGGTGCGTACAGCC
Organism: Chloroflexota bacterium; assembly: GCA_005881435.1. GTDB lineage: Bacteria > Chloroflexota > Limnocylindria > P2-11E > CF-107 > CF-107. Next base: position 37,308 of record VBHP01000067.1, read on the forward strand.
GCCGGCGGGACTCGTGAGCTGGTGGCGAGGGGACGGCAATGCCCGTGACACGGCTGCCGGGCGCGACGGCGTCCTCCGCGGCGCGGGGTTTGATGTTGGTGAGGTCGGCCAAGGCTTCGCCCTCAACGGCGTCGACGCATTCGTCGATCTGCCCGATGTCGCGGCTCTCAACACCGTTCGTTCCGCGATCACCGTTGAGGCCTGGCTCAAACGGGAGTCGATCACGTATGCGGGACCTTCCGGGGTCTTCTCGCACCGCGATCCCAACGTTCACAACAGCTTTGATCTGCTGACGACCGACCAGGGCGGAGTCGTTGTCGTCGTCGAGACGACGGCGGGATATTCGGTGCTGTACTCGCCCGCGAACATCGTCACACCCGGACGCCTGCACCACGTTGCCGCAACGGCCAGCACCATCACCGGTCGAGTGCAGGCGTTCGTGGATGGCGACGAGGTCCCGCTTCACGCGGTCGAGGGATCGATGCAGATCGGCGGCGCGCTTCTGCCCGCGGATCACGCGTTCTTGGGTCGCCGACAGGATGTCGATCTCGCGGGAGTGTCGCTTGCCGGCTATTACCACGGCGTGATCGACGAGCTCGCGGTTTACGGTCGTGCGCTCGATCCGAGCGAGATCCGTACCCTCGTCCAGACCGGCGTCGCGGGAAAGTGCGGCGCGCGGGGTGGACAGCCGATCGACAGCACGGACTGGAACGTCTCGAGCTCGTCCTCAGTCACGGCCACGGCTTCGGAGGCCCGGCTCGCGATCAGCTTCGCGACCGACTCGCGCCAGGATCCTGGTCAGGAGGCGTTCGCCGGAGGCGCTTCGTCAGCATGCGCGCTCCGCGGTGACTTCGACTTGCAGGTCCGCTACGTGCTGCTCACCTGGCCGTTGCGGAACGGAGTGCGGACAGCCCTGACCGTAACGGACGGCACGAATCTTCTGGAGCGCTCCAGCAACTCCGGCGGGTTCGACGACGCGTATCTGTTCGGCGCTGCCATTCCCACCGGGGACCGATCCGGCTGGCTTCGGCTCGCACGTTCGGGTCAGACGCTGACCGGTTACGTGGTGGTCGGCGGAGTTTGGCAGGCGCTGTCATCGAGGACGCTGACGGATCCAGCGGTGAATTACGGAATCCAGGCCTGGAGCCATGACTCGCTCTTCGGCCACCAGCCCGTGAGCCTCGAGTTCACCAGCCTGTGGCTGAACGCGGGTTCGCAGAGCTGTCCGTGATGAGTCGGCACCAATTGCGCTCATCTACGGGGTAACTTCAGAAGTCGCGGCGACCAGCGAAGAAGCGCTCAGCTTCCGGGCGTGCCAGCTCGTACAGCGCGATGCGCTGACCACCGGGCGCCCGGAACGAGCAGCACGGCCCGTGCGGGATCTCGAGTGTCTGCGCGCGTTTCCACCCACGTCGCTCCATCTCGTCGAGCGCGTCCGTGAGGCTCGCGACGCGATACACGAGGATGGGCCGCTCTCCCGCCAGATGGCCCGCGATCAAGATGCGCGGCGGCTCCTCAGTGAGCTCGATCATCGCCACCCGCGTACCCATGCCCTCGACAGCGAAAGCCAGTCTTCCGCCGAGGACGTTCGTGAAGTACTCGACGTCCGCCGCCACATCGCGACTGGGCATGTAGATGAAGTCGAGCCGCTGGAACGCGAGCGCATCCTTTCTCTTGCTCTTGACTGAGTTTCTGCGCGTCACCATTGCCTCACGTCCCTCGCACGAAAGAACGAGCGTATCGCGTGGCGAGTAACCTGGCGGACGCGATGGAGTGCGATCTCGGGAACATCACGGTCAAATTACGAATCCTTAGGTGAAGGCAGGCCGATCGTGATGCTGCACGGCCTGTCTCTCGATCACACTGTGACCATGTTCGAGATGGAGCGTCACTTCGCGCGCCGCCTGGGTTAGATGCGCATCTATCCCGATCTGCCCGGAATGGGCAGGACGCCTGCAGCCGAGTGGAGCCGATCGAATGACGACATGCTCCAGGTCGTGGAACGTGCGCTGGTGTCAGAGTGGTTGGACAGGGTCGAAGCTTGGACACTCGCAGATGCGTACTCCCGCCGGCGTGGCGTTGAGGCCTCGACGATTGGCGTGCGTGACGGCCGGCTACCGCGAAGGGCGTTAACCTGAGGTCGTGTTCGGCCCCATCCTCAAGGGACCGAAGGTCACGCTCCGGCCGCCTGACGTGACTGATGCCGCGCGATTCGTGGCATGGTTCGCCGACGCCGACGTGACGCGCTATCTCGCGGAGCGGTTTCCCCTGTCCCTGCAGCAGGAGGAGGACTTCCTCAAGCGCATTGCTGAATCCCAGCACGACGTGTGGTGGGTCATCGAGGCAGAGGGCAAAGCGATCGGGGCGACCGGGATCCACCGCATCGACTGGATCAGCGCGCACGCGATCACCGGCACCGTCATCGGCGACAAGACCTGCTGGCGAAAGGGGTACGGCTCTGAGTCGATGGCGCTACGCACCGAGTACGCGTTCCGGGAGCTGAACCTGCACAAACTGAAGAGCGGCGCGATCATGGACAACGAGCCCAGTAAGCAAGCGCTGCGGAAGGCCGGATACCGAGAGATCGGCATTGAGCGCGAGGAATCGTGGCGCGACGGACAGTGGCGCGATCATTGGCTCTGCGAGGTCTTACGCGCGGACTGGGAGCGCGAGCACGCACCCTGACGACAGGAAGTACATCTGCGGTCCCGACCGGGGTCAACCCCGCCAGACTGAACTCTTCGGCCTTACGGTCGAGGGCATAGAAGACCTCCTAGCCTTTGCGAGGATCGCCGGGTCACCCCGACCACTTCGCGCTCGCGACGCCTGGGTCGGCTGCTCGTGTGATGAGGAGTCTTGTCGAACAAGACGAGAATGACGGGCGCGGAACCCGGGAGGCCAGAAAGCGCGGCGTGATGCCTTAGATGGTGCGAGGTCGCCACGGCTTGTGCTCGTGCGCGAGCCAGACCAGCTCGGGGTCGAGCGCGCGCACCCGCAGCTGGCCTTCGGTGTGCGGCTCGTCGAGCTCGCCGAACCAAACCGCCACGTCGCCGCCGACAACCACCGGACGCCCACCAGTCTCGACAACGACCATCTGCATGCCGCGTGTGTGGCCCGGCGCCGGGACGAGCCGGAGCCCGGGAAGCAGCTCGAGTTCGCCGTCGACCGGCACGTACCGCACGCCGGGCGCATCGACCCACTCGCGAATGGTGTAGTCGTCCTCGCTGCGCGCGTCGTCGAGCTCCCGACGCTGGACGTAGATCGGCCTGCCGGGGAAGAGGTGGTTGCCGCCGCAGTGGTCGAAGTGCAGGTGTGTGTTGACCACGATGTCGATGCCGGCGAGATCGAACTCCTGCTTGCTCAGGGGAAGGAGGCGGGGATCGAGGTCGGCCACCGCCGGGTGCAGCTCCGTCAGGCCGGTGTCGACGAGCACGCGCGCATCGGGATGGTCGATGACGTGCACGTAAACCGGCATCCGCTCGCCCTCGGCGAGCAGGTCGGCAACGCGCACTGGCGTGATGGTGATTGAGGCGGCGGCGTTCATTGTGTGCCGACCGCCGCGGTGGTGGTTGATATGTCAGTCATGATCTCGATGCTCGCAAGGCGGCACTACTCGACCTTCGTGAGCCTGCTGGCTGCTCCGATCATCCGGATCCGTGACGACCGGATCGTCAGCGTGCGACCGCAAGCCACGACAGCGCCGTTGCTCGCGGCGCCTCGGCCAGCACCTCCCGCGTGGCAAACGAGTCCATGATCTTCGTAAGGCGCGTTTGCGCGGGTTGGTCGAAGCGACGACCGATTCGCCGCGCCACAGGAGTCCCACACTTAGCGCCTGAGTTCGGCTCACTTGGGTCGAGGCTCGCGGCGTCCGTCGGCGCGTGGTTTCGCCACATGTCATGAGTTCGCGGTCCACGTGTCGCGGAGAGTTCGGATAGGCGACGCCGCGACGGCGATGAACGGCAGCACCGCGGCGCCGGCAGCGAAGAACATCGCTTCGCGCAGGCCGAATGCTCCTGCGAGTGCGCCGCCGAGGAGTGTTCCGACCGGGAATGCGCCGGTCCCGGCGGTTGTGGTCAGGCCGATAACGCTTCCTTGCAGCCGGTCCGGTACAAGTGCTTGCCTGACGCTCGTCGCTGACACGCCATAGAGCGAGCGCGCGAGACTCTCGAGCGTCCAGCCCACGGTGACGAACACGATCGCGGTCTGTCCGGTGGCGGTGGCCATCAGGAGCGTCGCCGGGCCGAACAGGAAGAAGGACGCGACGACAACGCGCCCCACCCCGGCGCGCTCAGAGATCCTGTGGGCGAACGCCGCGCCAATCACTCCGCCGACTTGTCCAAGCGAGAGAATGACGCCGAGGATGCCCGGCATCAGCCCGAGCACTCGCACCGCGTAGACGATCACGATCGCCCACAGAAGACCCAAAGCGAGGTTCGCAAGAGCGTGCCCGACCAGGAGCGGCCGCAGGTATGGGTCGGAGAGCAGGTACCTTGCAGCTTGGCGAAGTTCGGTTCGCAGCGATGTCATCT
>VBHP01000118.1:0-3689 GCA_005881435.1 Chloroflexota bacterium
CACGGACCACCGTCGTGCCGACGGCGATCACACGGCCGGCCGCCCGTGCGGCGCCGACGGCCTCGACCGTCTCGTCCGGCACCTCGAACCACTCTTCGTAGAGGTGATGCTCGGCGTCGAAGGCATCGTCCTGGAACGAGCTCAGCCCGGTGTGCAGCACGATCTCCGCGATGTCGACGCCGCGATCGCGCAGCTTCTGCAGCAGCTCCCAGCTGAATGGCCGCCCGGCCGACGGCGGCTCGATCGATCCAGGCCGCGCGGCGTAGACGGTCTGATAGCGCGTCGGATCCACCGGCGCGGGCACGTACGAGTAGCGGATCGGCTCGCCGCGATCGAGCAGCAACGCAACACCGTCCGCCGGCACGCGCACCTTCCACAGGAACGGGATGTCCGCACGTCGCTCGACGACCGTCGCGGCGAGATCCCCGATCAACAGCGTCTCGCCATCGACGAGCGGAACGTTCGTGTGCGGCGGCGCGGGTTCGACCGAAAGTGCATCCCACTCCTCAATGTTCGAAGACAGCGGGCGTCTTACGCACGGCCGAAGCTGCACGACGCCGCCGTCGGCGCGTCGCGCCGCGATCGCCCCCGGCAGGGTGCGGCTGGTATTGACCACGAGGAGATCGTTCGGCCGCAGCCAGCGACCGATCTCATCGAAGCGCGCGTGCTGGATGCTGCGACGCGCGCGGTCGAGCACCATCAGGCGCACCCGGTCACGACGGACGCCACGCAGCTCGGCGGGCAGATCCGCGCGGAGCTCGCGCGGTAGTGGCGGGAGGATCACCCTCATACGCTCGACGCGACGGCGCGATCGGACCGCGCCGCGATCAGATCCGGTCCGCGCAGTCGCGAACCGTTCGGGATCTGGAACGCGCCGGTGACCAGATCGACGATCACCGGCGCGACCGTCGCGGGATCGAGCAGTGCCGCCGGATCGTCCTCGGGCAAAGCCGCGCGGTGCATCGCTGTGTCCATGTCGCCGGGATCCAGCGAGTACATGCGCACGCCGCTGTCGCCGAGCTCCACCGCCCAGATCCGTGTCATCGCGTCGATGCCGGACTTCGAGATCGCATAGGCGCCCCAACCCGCATACGGTGTCACCGCGGCGTCGGAGCTGATGTTGACGATCACCCCGCGCCGCCGTCGGAGCATGTCGCCGATGACCGCCTGAGTGAGCCGGAAGGGCGCGACGAGGTCGACCGCCAGCACATCGGCGAAGGCGTGCGGCGGGTAGTCGGCGAGGTAGGGCAGCGGTGTCGGGCCGAGCTCGGACGCGTTGTTCACCAGCACGTCGACCTGGCCGAAGCGATGGAACGCGAGGGCGGCGATGCGTTCGATATCTCGCGCCGAGCGAAGATCCGCCGTCAATGCGAGGACGGACGCGCCGGTCGCGACCAGCTCATCCTCGACGCGGCGAAGTTCGGGTTCGCCGCGCGCACACAGCACGATCGAAGCGCCTTCGCGGGCGAACGCCAGGGCAGTGGCCCGGCCGAGACCCTTCGAGCCTCCGGTGACGACGGCGACCTGGCCGTCCAACCGCGACATGGCACGATCATCCGCGTCCACCATCAGACGACGCATCGGCCGACCGGTCTCGTCCGATGGACCGAGACACCCGCCGTCCTAGTCGAGAAGGCCGCTCTTGACGGCGAGCACGGCGGCCTGAGTCCGATCCGCGACGCCGAGTTTGCCGAGCACGCTGCTGACGTGCGTTTTTACGGTGCGCTCGGAGAGGTCGAGCCGATGTGCGATCTCCTTGTTGGCGAGCCCCTCGACCATGAGTCGAAGTGGCCTCCAGCGAACCGAGCGTACGTCGCGCGGCGGCGGGATCAGCGGCTCGATCGGCGCCGGCGCGAGCCTCAGCGATGATGTCGACGAGCGCGCTGGATACCGCCTCCTGTACCCGCCGCGACAGTCGATCGCGCTCCTGCAGCGCGGCGAGCTCGCGCTCGCGCCCCGCGAGCCGCGCGGTCGCGATGGCGACGCCGGCATGCGCGGCGAGCATCTCCACCATGCGTTGGTCGTCAGGACTGAAGCGCCGGGCAGCGGTGCCGGAGAAGTACAGCTCGCCGAGCACCTCGCCGCGATGGACGATCGGGACCCCGAGGAATTCGCGGAGCTGCGGATGATTCGCGGGGTAGTACGAGAAGTCCGGATGGCGGCGGATATCAGCGAGGCGGACCGGAGCGCCCTTCTTGAGGATCGTGCCCAGCAGGCCGTGGAGGCGCGGGAGGCTTCCGATGAGCTCCTGCTGTCGCGCCGAAATGCCGATGGTGATGAACGTCCCGAACCCGCCGTCAGCCGACTGGATCCCGAGCGCGGCGTAGCGCGCTCCGACGAGCTTCGCTGCGGAGCGCAAAATCCGGCGGAGTGTCCGGTCCAAGTCGAGATCTCCGCCGATCGCAAGAACGGCGCGATGTAGCTCGTCGAGCTGAGTCGAGCGCGGGGCGCGTGCGGCCACGCACGGATGATGGCAGCGCGGCCTCGTCGCCGGATCGGTGAAGGGCTAGCAGATGCAAGGGATCGAGCGTGCCCGGACGCGCTTCGGATGGATCGTTCCGGGCCAGGGCGCCGACGGCGGCGCGACACTGAACCGCTCGCACAAGAGCTGAATGTCGCGCCGGTCGATGTCGTCGTGGGTCGGATAGAGGTGCGACTTGATCTGCCACTCGACGGTCGTGCAGCGCACCTCGCGGTCGCCGATCCGGCCGTGTCCAGCGAGCGCCTCGTGAGGCCAGATGTCCTTCCTCCCATCAGGCCGCTCCTGCCAGCCGTTGCCGCGGTCGTCGATCTCGATCGGATGAATGTCGATCTGGCGACCGCGCGGATCGATCAGCACAAAGCTCGCCGGCCATTCGTCACGCGTGCGGACGAATTCCGCGAACGCGGTCTCGAGACGCTCGATATGTGCACGTCGCACAGCGAGGTCCAGATCGTCGTGCGGTCGGGTCTCCTTGCCGAGGAGCGCGTCGACACCCCACCCGCCGTCGATCCACCAGTCGACTCGCGCCTCATCCAGGCGGCGCAGGACTTCGAGGACGTCGTCCGCGGTCACTTACCGAGACGATAGCGGTGCGTGCTCGGAGATCGGTTCAACCAGCATGCCGGGCGAGCGAATGTGCAAGACATCTAACAGAGGCGCCCGAGTGCAGCGCAGTTGATGAATGAATCGGGCCCTCATGTTGTTCAATGGGCAGACCCAAAAGACCGGAGGACCCGTTGATGGCAGTCGCTACCTCGAACGCCGCGCCCGCCGCAGTCGATCCCCGCACCAGGACTCAGATCGTCGCAGCCGTCATGCTCGGCCTCTTCCTGGCCGCACTGGACCAGACGGTCGTCGGAACGGCGCTACCGCGCATCGTCACCGACCTGCATGGGAACGACATCTACACCTGGGCCTTCACCGCCTACCTGCTCACGGCCACGATCAGTGGACCGATCTACGGCAAGGTCTCGGACCTTTTCGGCCGTCGGCCGGTCCTGCTCTTCGCCGTGGCGATCTTCCTCGTGGGCTCGCTGCTCTCGGGCCTGGCGCACGAGATGTGGCAGCTCGTCGGTTCTCGCGCGCTGCAGGGTCTCGGTGCGGGCGCATTGTTCCCGATCGCGCTCGCGGTCATCGGGGACATGTTCGAGCCGGCCGAGCGCGGGAAGTATCAGGGTCTGGTGGGCGCGGTCTTCGGACTGAGCTC
>VBHP01000118.1:3711-9679 GCA_005881435.1 Chloroflexota bacterium
CGTCAACCTTCCGGTCGGCGCGGTGGTCTTCGCGGTCATCTGGCGGGCGCTGCCCCGCGTGCGCCCGAGCGCGTCCGCGCCACGCATCGACTATCTCGGCGCTTCCGTGCTCGTGGCCGCGCTCGTCCCGATCCTGGTCGGCCTGACCAACAAGCAGTCCGGGAACTGGACCGATCCGATGGTCGGCGGCCTGATCCTCGTTGGTCTGCTGATCGCGGCGGTGCTGGTGTGGATCGAATCGCGCGTCGCTGATCCCATCATCCCGATCGCCCTTTTCCGCAACCGCTCGTTCACGATCTCGGTGATCGCGATGTTCATGGCGTCGATGGCCTTCTTCACGCCGATCGTGTTCCTGCCGCGGTGGTTCCAGGTCGTCGGCGGTGCCAGCGCCACGCAGTCGGGCTACCAGATCCTGGCGCTGCTGGGCGGCCTCATTCTCAGCGCGACGCTGTCTGGGCAACTGGTGGCGCGGACCGGTCGCTACAAGGCGCTGGCTCTCGGCTCTCCGGTCGTGCTCGCGATCGGCCTGTTCCTGCTCTCGAACCTGCGCGCCGACACGCCGCTGCCCTTGCTGTGGTCGTGGATGTTCGTGACCGGGGTCGGGGTTGGTCCGATCTTCTCCATCTTCACCCTGGTCGTGCAGGGCGCCGTGCCGCCGCGTGAGATCGGCACCGCGACGAGCAGCCTCACGCTGTTCCAGCAGATCGGTGGGAGCGTCGGTCTGGCCGCGGCAGGAACGGTGTTCGGCTCGCGGCTGGTCGAGGAGTTGCCGCGTCAGCTCGCGGCTGCGGCGGTTCCGCCGCAGATCATCGAGGCGCTGCCGCGCTCGGCGGCGGCGATGAATCAGCTCACCGGCGTGGGCAATCTCGGACAAGCGATCCTGGCCAGCGCCCCCGTCGGCGCGCGCGCGCAGCTCGAGCCGTTCGTGCCGGCGATCGTCGAAGCGATCCACCGCGCGTTCTCGCTCGCGACCGCGAGCACCTTCCTGTTCGGGATCGTCGGCGCGGTGGTGGCGATCGTGGTCGTGCTGTTCCTGCGGGAGGCGCCGGCTCGCGCATCAGCGCGATCGCGATCGGGCGCCGAAGCATCGATCGCCGGAGCCGAAGCGGCGGAGTAGCTACGCGCCCCGAGCGATCGTGGGCCGTGTCGCGAGGCGGGCGCCGCCGCTCACGCGGTAGAGGTCGCGCAGCGCCCCGATCTCCGCGCCGTGGTGGACGTCGTGATCGATCATGGTCCAGAAGATCCGCCACGCCGGCCACTCTTCGCCCCAATTGGTCAGCACGGCCCGGTCGAGATCGGGATCGCGAAGGCGCGACAGGTCGCCCGCGAGCAGCCGGTGCCCTTCCTCAAGCGACGCGATGGCGTCGGCTGCGGTGTGTGCCGAGTCGATGTCGGGGAACGTAAGGGTTGCTGGTCCGTACGCGTACTCGTGGTACATCAGCTTCGACTCGCCGACGTGGACCAGACGCCATCCGATGGTCGTGAACGGCGCCGGGACAGGGTGCGGTGGCTCGGGGTAATCCGCGGCCCAGTGGCCGCGTTCGTCGCGGCGCACCGTCCAGCAATCCGGCACCGGCTCCCAAAAGAACTCATCGTCGGTAAGGCCCTGGACCCGTTCGTGGATCCGCGCGAACGCCTCGTTCAGTTGCTCGCTCAGCAGCGCGAGCCTCGTGCTCACCGCCGGAAAGGCTACGCTTTCCAGCCGTGGGGGAGCGATTCGTGACGCGCGGTTTCGTCGGTCGCCGACTGCCACCGGGCGCGGCGAAGGATCGCATCCCACCCGGACAGCATCTGGTCACCGACTTTCCAGTCCTTTCGGCCGGGCCGACGCCGAAGACGGACCTCAAGAGGTGGACCTTCGCGATCGAGGGACTGGTGAAGCAGCCGGCCAGATGGAGCTGGGACGAGTTCCAGAAGTTACCGGCGCAGGACTTCGTCGTCGACATCTCGTGCGTCACGACGTGGACGAAGCTCGACACGAAATGGCGCGGCGTGAGCCTCGACGTTCTCTTCGAGCACGTCGATCTCGACCCGTCGGCTCGGTTCGTCGTCGCCTTTTCCGATCCCGGACGTGGTGAACGGCCAGGCCTTCGTGGCGTACGACTACGACGGCAAACCCGTTCCGCCGGACCACGGTGGCCCGGCGCGACTCGTGGTGCCACACCTGTATTTCTGGAAGAGCGCGAAATGGGTGCGCGGTTTGCGCCTCGTGGCCGAGGACCGCCCGGGATTCTGGGAGTCGCTCGGTTACAACAATCACGGCGACCCGTGGAAGGAAGAGCGCTATAGCGGCGATTAGCGCGAAGCCGGCGCTGGAGTGGCAGATCGCGACGGTCAAGGCTATTCGGCAGGAGACCCCGAAGGTGAAGAGCTTCACCCTCGCGCTGCCGAGGTGGATGCCGCACCGCGCCGGGCAGCATTACGACATCCGTCTGACGGCGGAGGATGGATACCGCGCGCAGCGCAGCTATTCGATCGCCTCCGCGCCGCAGCGCGAAGGAGAGATCGACCTCACGGTCGAGCTTGTCGAGAACGGCGAGGTCTCGACGTTCCTGCATCAGAGCGCTGTCGCCGGCGACCGGTTCGAGGTCCGTGGCCCGATCGGCGGCTACTTCGTGTGGGAAGCCGCCCAGGGCGGGCCGCTGCTGCTCGTCGGCGGGGGCTCGGGCGTGGTGCCGCTGATGTCGATGCTGCGGCACCGCGCCGCGGCGAAAGCGAATGTGCCGGCGCGGCTGCTGTACAGCTCGCGCAGCTACGACGACATCATCTACCGCGACGAGCTCGAAGGTCTGGCGGCGCGCGGCGACGGCTTCGAGCTGTTCCACACGCTCACGCGCTCCCAGCCCGCGGGCTGGAAGGGCTACGCGCGGCGCATCGACGATCGGATGCTGGGCGACGTCAGCCGTGTCTTCGGCGCAAAAGCGATGACCTTCATCTGCGGACCGACAGCGCTGGTGGAGAACGCCGCGAACGCGCTCACGAACCTGGGCCTGCGCCCCGAGCGGATCCGCACCGAACGCTTCGGACCGAGCGGTACATAGGAGGAGCAATGGCAATCGACATGAACTGGGAGCTCATGCTGGACGGGAACGCCGTCGGCGGTCTGCTCATCGAGATCTTCGGCCAGGATTTGACGGCGCTGTGGTCGACGTGTCCGGACTGCGGACGCCAGGGCGAGCTCGCCACGCTGCGTGCGTTTACGCACGCGCCGGGCGTCGTATTGCGCTGCCCCGCGTGCGACGCGGTCCTCCTCCGGATCGCCAAGACAACCCGCGGCGTGCGCTACGACGTGCGTCTCGTGACGAAGGACGGATTTCCGCAAGCATCGCGCTGACCCGCGGCTGACCGCTGCGCGGCGGCGCGAGCTTCGGAAGCGTCAGCACGAAGCGCGATCTACGTTTTGACGCCCGTCCTCTCCTGCGGCAGGCTCCTCGCGTGCCGGCCGAGACGCGCTACGCCTGCCATGGCCAGGACTACATCGCCTACCAGACTGTCGGCGAGGGTCCCCGCGACATCGTGTTCATGTCGGCCTGGTTCAGCCACGTCGACGGTCGTTGGGAAGAGCCCCGTTTCGCGGCGATGCTGCGCCGCCTCTCGACGATGGGCCGTCTCATCGTCTTCGACAAACGCGGCTCCGGCGCCTCCGATCCGCTCGCGAGCGCGGAGCCGACCTGGGAGGACTGGGCCGACGACATCGCCGCGGTCATGGACGCTGCTGGCTCGAAGCGCGCCAGCCTGATCGGCGTCGGTGACAGCGGACCGCTGGCGCTGCTGTACGCGGCGACGCGCCCGCAACGGGTGGAGTCGCTGGTCCTAATCAATACCGGCGCACGGCTCCGGCGCGCCAGCGACTATCCGTGGGGCATCGACCAGGACGAGGAGACCGAATTCCTGCGGCGGACGCGCGAGACGTGGGGCGTCGGCGGCCTGGTCGACGTGTTCAGCCCTTCGGCGGCCGCAGACGAGAGCTACCGGCAGTGGCTGGCGAAGTACCAGCGGATGAGTGCCAGCCCTGGGCGGAGCACTGCCATGGCGCGGCTCATCTTCGATATCGATGTCCGCGACGTGCTGTCGACGATCCATGTGCCGACCCTGGTCATGCACCGCAGGGATTTCCGCTTCTTCCCGATCGAGTTCGGCCGCTACCTCGCCGAACACATCGCCGGCGCGAAGTTCATCGAGTTGGCCGGCGCGGATGGCTTCATCTATCTCGGCGACACCATGGGCCTGCTCGACGAGGTCGAGGAATTCCTGACCGGCGCGCGCCGGCAGCCGGAGGCCGATCGCGTGCTGGCGACGGTGCTGCTGACCGACATCGTCGGATCGACAGACATGGCGGCGCAGCTCGGCGATCACCGCTGGCGCATGATCCTGGACACCTACGACGACATCGTGCGCCGCCAGCTGAGCGAATATCGCGGCAAGCTGCATCGCTCCACTGGAGACGGCTCGCTCGCGACGTTCGACGGTCCGGCTCGCGGCATCCGCTGCGCTTTCGCCATCCGCGACCAGCTTGGAACCGTCGGTGTGAAGATCCGGTCCGGTTTGCACGCCGGCGAGATCGAGCTACGCGGCAACGAAATCGGCGGGATCGCCGTGCACATCGCGGCTCGCATCGGATCCGAGGCGGCAGCCGGCGAGGTGCTGTGCTCGAGCACGGTGAAGGATCTCGTCACGGGGTCGGATCTGTCGTTCGCGGATCGCGGCCGCCGTCAGCTCAAAGGCGTGCCGCAGGAGTGGCAGATCTACGCGGTCCAGTAGCGCTGCGCCGCCGGCGCGCCCGAGCGTCTTTGCTTCGCTGTGCAACGCGCACTGCGTTCGCCGGCTTGAGGTTGACGGGCGAGGCGGCACTCGCGTAGCGTCGACGCCGATGCGTTTTGTCGCCATCCCGCGGCCGATCCCGCAGGGGCCGATTCCGGGCCCGCGTACCGGTCTGGGAGGCTAGCGAGCAACAACGCACGCGACGCAAGCCGGCGAGGGCCTCCCAGCAGTGGGAGGCCTCAGTTTTTCTTAGAAGGTTATTTAGGAGGAGGGGACGTGAGCGCAGCAATCGAGACGCAGACGCGGGCGAGGCTCGAGCCGTATCCCGTGTACGGCTCCTTCATCGATGAGACCATCGGCATCGTCGCCCGACAGACCCGCGACACCGTCTCCTTCGCGGTCGGCTCGCCGGCGGTGGAGGCGCTTCGGCTCGTCGGTGCGGACGAGCTCGCCCAGGCGGTGATCGCTCGAGATGGCGCGAAGGCACTCGGGTACGGCATCACCGAAGGCGATCCGGAGCTGCGTGAGCTGATCGCGGCCGAGGCCCGCGCCGCCGGGCTCCAGGTGGCGGCGGAGCAGGTCATCGTCACCGCGGGCGCACTCCAGGCCATCGATCTCGCCTGCCGCCTCTTCATCCGGCCCGGCGACGTGGCCGTGGTCGAGTCACCCGGGTTCACCAACGCCCTGTCGGCCCTTCGGAACCACGGCGCGCGTGTTCTGGAAGTGCCGGCTGACGACGACGGCCTCGACGTGGCCGAGGCGGCGCGGGTGTTACGCGCCAGCGGTGCGCGGGCAAAGCTCTTCTTCGTCGTGCCCAACTTCCAGAACCCGACGGGCGCGACGCTGTCGACGGCCCGTCGCGAGATGCTCGTCGCTCTCGCCAGGCACCACGGCGCGGCCATCGTGGAGGACGATCCGTACCGGCTGCTGCGCTACCGCGGCTCCGATCAGCCGTCCCTGGCCTCGCTTGCCGGCGACGGCGCGGTCATCCACGTGGGGTCGTTTTCCAAAACGTTCCTACCCGGGATACGGGTCGGTTGGGCCATCGCCGATCCCGAGCTCGTCCGCGGGATGGCTGCGGCGAAGCAGACCACGGATTCATCGACATCGTCGCTGGGCCAGCGGCTGGTGCTCGAGTTCGCACGCCGCGGCCGGTTCGCCACGCATCTGAACGCCTTGCGCGCGATGTACGCCGAAAAGCAGGCTC
>VBHP01000046.1 GCA_005881435.1 Chloroflexota bacterium
CCTGGGGCGGCCCGTTCTTCCAGGGAGGCACCGGCGACAATCTCCTCGGGACCTGTGCCGGCGCAAGCCACGGACCAGGCACGCGTGCCGCACTCGGCAACTGGTCCACACGCATCACCCAGCTCACGCCATAGCGAAGAGCCGAATGGCTAAGGAGGGCCGGCGCCTGGTGCGCCGGCCCTCTATCTTTTTGCGATGCGCCGAACGAGTGGCACCGGTGATTCGTTCAAGATGCTGTCGTTCGGGAGGTAGAGATGCAGCGCGCACAACTCGTTCCGACCTCCGGTCGTCTGGCCTTCATCGTCGCAGTCGGCTTTGCCGCCGTTGCGCTTTCTCTGACGCCGCGACCGAGCATCCCTTCATTCACGTTGCCGCTGCACCACGTAGCGCCGCAAGTGGC